>CAMWHX010000087.1 GCA_947174155.1 uncultured Porphyromonadaceae bacterium | reverse complement strand
AACCCCTATCTAAAGTTTAGGAAACTTCTATTCTATCCGTTGAACTACAGAGGCGTAGGTCTCGATCCACCCCTACGGGGAGGATGCACCTGTAAGATTAACCGCAAATTTATATTTTTATTTTCATATGGGCAAATAAAAATATGTTAATCAGCGTCAAAACATCTTTCATAGGTATCCGGCGGGTGGATGGGTGTGCTTCGCTCCCCGCTTATCTGAGGCGGATTTTAGTGCCGGGAGCATCTGTGGCATCCGGGTTGAGGCGCCGCAGTGTCTCCATCGTCAGCCCGAACCGCTGCGAGAGGGAGTGCAGGGTCTCGTCTTGCCCGATGGTGGCGTGCTTAGGCAGCGAGTCGGGGGCCCTGGAGTGCTTGGGTTGCAGATAGACCTCCTGCCACTCGCGAACTTCGATCCCGGGCCCCGCGGCATCGTTATATTGTGCCAGCAGGGCTGAGTCGGCGCCCAATTCCTCGGCTATCGAGGCATATGTGTCGCCCGGTAGTGAGACCACAAAGTAGAGATCTCCGGTGTGACGCACTACGTGGAGGGAGGATAGGGTGGAGCGTATGAACTCCGCGATTTCGGCCCCGTTCTCATGTGCGCCCGAGTCGTAGGTGGTCAGGCCATAGCGCTCGATGATGGTGATCAGACGGTCGGCATAGTTGGGATCTGTGGCATATCCACACTCGCGCAGGCCGTGTGCCCAACCGACGTAGTCGCCGGCATCAAGGTCGAAGAGGCGTTCATAGCGGCGGCGTTGCAGGAAGCGGGTGTGATCGGCAAAGCTCTCCGCCGGATCCGAGTAGACACGGAAGCACTCATCCGGCCTGTCGTCGGAGCGGAGCATGGTCTCCCCCTCCCAGTCTGAGTGGCATTTGATGCCGAAGTGATTATTCCCCTCTCGGGCGAGGGTCGAGCGTCCCGCGGCGCTCTCAAGCAATCCTTGGGCCAATGTGATGGAGGCCGGGATGCCGCTACGCGTCTGTTCGGCCACGGCCATGTCGCGATACCTCTCTATATAATCGGTATAGGTGTCGGCTGAGACAGAGTGGGCTGCGAGCAGTGTCAGAAGTGTCGTCACAAGGTGACGTATGAGGGTCGAGTGATAGAAAGTAGCCATATTGTAGCAAGAATGATGGAGTAAAATTAAACAAAAAATTTCATTCCGCGGTTACACTGTTAAGAAAAAATCCGGTTTCACTACGAGAGCGCGGTTTTTACTGACCAGACATAATAGTAATATCACCCTCGCTTATGAAGGAAAAAGAGATAACGCTCAAGATCAAGGAGTGTACCCCCGTCGAGCTCCCCGAGGAGGACCGCCGACTTATCGAGGCTGCCAAGGAGGCCACACGTGGCTCCATGTCACCTTACTCGAAGTTTCGTGTCGGCGCGGCGCTGCTGATGGACAATGGTGAGATTGTCACCGGTGCTAATCAGGAGAATGCCGCCTTCACCTCCGGCACATGTGCCGAGCGTAGTGCCTGCTTCTATGCCGCCTCGCGCTATCCCGGCGTGCCTATACGCAAAATCGCCATAGCCGCCTGGACAGATCTCCATGCCCCCGAGGGGGGAGAGTGGGAGGATTATTTTCAGGCAGATCCCATCAGCCCCTGCGGTCTGTGTCGTCAGGCCCTGCTGGAATATGAAAACGCCTACGGCCCGATAGAGGTGATCCTCTATGGCCGTGACCGCACATATGTCGTGCCCTCGGTAGCGTCCCTGCTCCCATTATGTTTTACTGAGTTTTAAGTAGCTTTCAGAGATCCGGATTCAGAAGCTACATATATCGTTTAATTTTTGAAAGCTACTTAAGTTATGAAGAAGAGATGGATGAGTGTGCTGCGTCTGACGGTCGTGGCAGCAGGATTAGCCATGACACTGGGGAGTTGTACGGTCGATGGGTGGGGACCCCTGCCCCCGTCGGGTTGGAATACCTTTTATGACCAGCGTCTCAACGGCAAATGGCAACTCGTGCAGGCCAACGGTCGCCCCGTGAGCGGATATGCAGTCAACTACATGGATTTCTACGGTTCGGGCACTGGGATGTATTACTATTACAGTCAGGGATACCCCTACCGCGAGCGAATGGCCTACTGGTGTCAGCAGGGTGGATCGGTGTCCAACTACTATGAGATCAACATCCAGTATGAGGGTGGCGGAGCCGCGACGATGAACTATTGGTTTACCGATGCCGGCAACCGGCTTTGGATGAGCTGGATGGATGGCGGGTCAACCGTGACTTACGTCTACGCTCCCGTCAGCTATATCAACTGGTAACATTAATTCACAATTCATAATTCACAATTCATAATTATTAGTGTAAGACTCGGATTACGAATCGTAGAATCAGAAGTATTCAGCTTAATTGTTAAAACGGGCAACTGTTACGCCTCATGGATATGACAGTTGCCCGTTTTATAATTTCCGTTTGACCTGATAAAAAAATGTCGGAAAATTTGGTTGAATGAAATCCTTTATATAATTTTGCGTCATATTTCCTTTGAAGGAGTGCAGCATTAAGGATGAAAAGAATATTTCTGCTTTCACTTTTATTCTTATGCGTTAATGTTGTGTATGGCGCCACGAAATGCGATTCGATAAGGGTTTACTTTGAGTTGAATAAGGCGAATTATAATCCTACACTTGACAATAACGCGTCATTGATGGACAAATTCATCAATGCCCTTGTTGCGGCTTCGCGTGAGGGAGCGCTAAATCATGTCGAGGTTTACGGGTATGCCTCTCCTGACGGGATACACATGGATAATGACAGACTGGCTGCCGCACGATGCAAATCCATCTCCAATTATATCAGTCGCCATGCAGGTATTCCGATGGCTGACATACATACTTATCCCGGCAGTGTGGATTGGCGAGGACTGCGTGATCTCGTGATGGAGAATGGCGCGACCCCTGACCGCGACAAAGTGCTCCGTATACTGAATGAATACATACCCTATGCGTCTACAGACAGTCGCATGGCCGAGCAGTGCAAGCAGAGTCTCCTTGCCCTCGACGAGGGGCGCACATATAAGTGGATGCTTGACCGTCTCTTCCCCAAGCTTAGATATTCCCTGGCTGTGTACACATATCTGCACGAGCCCGCCAAGGGGGAGAAAGTTCAGCATCTTGAAGATAATAAAGGGCTTCAGGGTACTCTTACCCCTGAGAGTGCCCCCCTCCGGATCGCCATCGACGACAAGATGTGGGGCCGGCTCCCCCTTAAGGGGGATATGCTGTCTGCAGACAGCATATCTATAAAGGTCCCCTCTACGATAGGGTATCATGCACATACCCCGTTCCACCGGCTCGCCGTTAAGACCAATCTACTGTATGATGCCGCTCTTGTGCCCAATCTGGAGGTGGAATGGCTCATCAACCATAAATGGTCTGTCGCTCTGGAAGGGGACGTGGCATGGTGGAAGATATATGCCCATGAGCCCGTCTATCGGTTGGTAATGATCTCGCCCGAGGTGAAGCGCCGGATACGTCCGCGTGCCCCCTGGCACGGTTTTTATGTCGGTCTCTTTGCCGGTGCAGCCTTCTATGACTTTGAGAAGCGCACACACGGCTATCGCGGCGAGGGTTATATGGGTGGACTTTCAATCGGATATATGTGGCCCGTCAGCCGCTGTCTCTCACTGGAGGCGGCCCTCGGTGCCGGTTATCTCTACAGCCGCTATAAGGAATACAGGCCTATAGAGGGTCACCACGTGTATCAGCGTACCAAAGAGATCAACTACTTCGGGCCGCTGAAGGTGAAGTTCTCATTGGTCTGGCGTCTCTGGGACCGCAAGAAGTCCGCACGTCCTAAAACATCTAATTCCGGGATTCAATCGACATGACACGTAGCAGGATTTACATATTAATGATGGCGCTTGTCATGCTGGTCACCTGCGGTTCATGCCGTCAGGAGCTATGCTACGACCATTATCCCTCGATGGACATCCGTTTCAGCTGGGAGCAGGAATGGGAGCGCGACTACGGCATGAACCATCTCGCAGGCTGGGATGCGGCTGTGCACCGATATGATTATGACGAATTGCGCCCCGACGTCCCGGAATGGGTCAAGATGGTGAGATATTTCGACAACGGAAAGATTTCGGAGAAATTCTTCTCTCCGGAGGGATCCAGGTTCGAGGTGGGAGAGAATGGAGACTGCTCCATACTTTTCTATAATGGAGACACGGAATATATCATCCTCTCGGATGTGGCGTCCATACAGGATGTGCGAGCCTCTGCGACGACCCGTACCCGTTCGGGCTCCGCCCTGCAGATCATGCAGGAGATGTATCAATCTACGCGCACGACCAATCCCCCGGACGTGATATATTCCGCCTATGTAGACCGTATGGCAGGTGTCAAGAACCATGAGGTCCGCAATCTTCCGATAAAGATGCAGCCGCTTGTCTACACATATCTCATCACCTTTGAGTTTGAGTGTGGACTGGAGCACGTAGTGCTGGCCCGAGGAGCCCTCGGAGGAATGGCCGACGGTGTGTATCTGCGCACTGGTGTCACTACCGACAATAGCGCCATTATCCTCTTCGACTGCGATGTGCACAAGGATGCCTGTCGATGTCAGGTACGCTCCTTCGGTATACCCGGATTCCCGGATTCCTATTTCGGCAGAGGGGCTCCGGGTGTCACCAAGCCCTTCACCCTCAATCTCGAGTTGAGGCTCAGAAGCGGCAAGACCGTGAGCTACGACTTTGATATCACGGATCAGATGAAGAACCAGCCCAGAGGGGGGACCATCAGGGTCGGAGGAATCAAAGTCGAGGATGATGCCCCGCCTCAGAGCTCATCCGGCTTCCAGGTCGATGTCTCCGGCTGGGGAGACAAGGTGGAGATATCCGTACCTGTAACACCTGTCATCACAGACTGATATAGAGAACCATATAAAC
>CAMWHX010000086.1 GCA_947174155.1 uncultured Porphyromonadaceae bacterium | reverse complement strand
CCGCGACGTAATGAACGAGTCCCCCTCCCCCATCGACAAGGCTCAGCTCGATGAGCTTTGCCTCACCCTCAATCCCGCGAAATGACCGTAAAGGAGATCGCAGATACAATCGAGGAGTTCGCTCCTCTTGCGCTTCAAGAGAGCTACGACAACGCCGGCCTGCAAGTGGGTGACCCACACATGCAGGTCTCGGCTGCGTTGCTATGTCTCGACGTCACCGAGGAGGTGCTCGACGAGGCCATACAGCGCGAGTGTAACCTCATCGTCAGCCACCACCCTCTGATCTTCAAGGGGCTAAAACACCTGACCGGAGCCACCCCCGTGGAGCGCATCGTCATCCGCGCCCTGAGCGCGGGGATCGCCATCTACTCGGCCCACACCAACCTCGACTCCACCTTCGAGGGGGTCAGCTACGAGATGGCCCACTCCCTGGGGATGACCAACCTGCAGCCACTGCAACCCAACCCCGACGACCCGAAGACGGGCCTGGGTGTAATCGGTGACCTGAGCCCTACTCCCCGACTGGAATTCCTGCGTCGCGTCAAGGAGGTCTTCGGTGTGCGTATGCTCAAATATAGCGCTCTCGACTCCCGGATCGTCATCCGGCGCGTAGCCCTATGCGGCGGCTCGGGAGGTTCACTGATTTCCGATGCCCTGCGTGCCAAGGCGGATATATACGTGACCGGCGACCTCAAATATCATGACTTCACCACCTATGGCGACCGCATGATCCTGGCAGACATCGGACACTACGAGAGCGAGGTCTGCTCACAGCGAATCTTCTCCCGCATCATCCGCGAGAAATATCCCGACTTCGCGACCTGCTTTTCGGAGGCCGAAGTCAACCCCATCAAGATATTATAAGGTTGCAAGGGCAACTTCATAGATAATACCCGTAAATAAGTTAAAGAACTTCAATATATGGCAACTGAAAAGAAAACGGACAAGGAACGCAGCGTCGAGGACCGTCTCAAGGACCTCTACCAGCTGCAGACCATCCTCTCCGAGATCGACGGCATCCGAATCCTGCGCGGAGAACTCCCCCAGGAGGTCGACGATCTTGAAGACGAAATCGTGAGATTCCAGACCCGCATCCAGAAATATGAGGATGAGATTGCCGAACTCGGCAAATTCATCAACATCAAGAAGGGTGAGATCGAGGATCGTCGCGCCAACATAGCCCGCTATGACTCGCAGCTCGACAACGTGCGCAACAACCGCGAATATGCCTTCCTCGAGAAGGAGAAAGAGTATGAGAGCCTTGAGATAGAGCTTGCCGAGAAGAATATTCGTGACGCTCAGGCCAAGCAGAACACCAAGAGCGAGGAGATTGCCCACGCCCGCGAGGAACTGGCCGATAATCAGCAGGTGCTCGAAGAGAAGCGCGTAGAGCTCGAAAACATCATCAATGAGACCAAGCAGAAGGAGGCCTCCCTCAAAGCCAAGGCCAAGGAGCTGGAAAGCCTCATCGACGAGTACACCCTGAAAGCCTTCAAGCGTATCCGCAGCAATGCCCGCAACGGACTGGGCATCGTCACTGTGCAGCGTAACGCGTGCGGCGGATGCTTCAACCGCATCCCTCCTCAGCGTCAGTTGGAGATCAAGATGCACAAGAAGGTCATCGTCTGCGAGTACTGTGGTCGCATCATGATCGACGGAGCCCTCGCCGGTGTCCAGGATGCAGCAGCACAGGCACCGACACCCAAGCGCCGCTCCTCCCGCAAGAAAGCGGCGACACCGGCACCCACCGAGTGAACCTAAACGCCCCCGAAACCTTCCGGTTTCGGGGGCGTTTAGGTTCACTCGTCGTCGGCCTTCATGAGGAGCTCTGTGGGACCGGAAAGTTTCTGTCGCGGGAAGACCTTCGGAGCGGGTATCAGCTTGGAGAGGTACTTTTCGTTGATGGTCTGCATCAGTTCCCAGAAGTTGGGGACGAAGAGGGTACCAATAAGTCCGTTCATGGCCATACCGAAGACTACCGCCGTACCGATCTCGATACGACTGTTGGCTCCGGCTCCGGTAGAAAACATCATCGGCATCACACCGAAGACGAAGGCGAGCGCCGTCATCATAATCGGGCGGAAACGGATCACTCCGGCATCGTGGGCAGCCTTACGTATTGGGACACCGGCCTTGCGGAAGTCCATAGCGTATTCCACAATCAGAATCGCATTCTTGGCCGACATACCCAATAGCAAGATGATGGCTATCTGAGTGTAGATGCTGATACTCTGGTTCATACATATACAACCCAAGATGGTGCCGAGGATGGCCACGGGCATCACGAGGACCACTGCTACAGGGTCTGTCCAACTCTCATACTGCGCCGCGAGGACCAGGATCGTCATGATGATGGCAAACACCAGGACGAGTGTCACGGTCGTGCCGGACTGTGTCTCCTGATAAGCTATACCGGTCCAGGCATAGCTGAAATTCTTACCGAGCGCCTCCTTGACTATACTCTCCATAGCGGTAATACCTTCGGAGGAGCTAACTCCGTGGGCGGGTGTAGCAGTCACGCCCGCTGTGGTGTACATATTATATCGGGCTACGGAAGGTTCACCCATCGTAGGCTCGAGAGTCGAGAAGGAGGAAAAGGGGACCATATCGCCGTCAGCATTTCGCACACTCAACCTCAACACGTCCTGAGCGCGCTCGCGCGCTGAGCCGTCGGCCTGCATCCTCACTTGGAAGACACGCCCGAAGTCCACGAAGTCATTGACAAAGGAACCACCGAGGTAGGCCGATAGGGAGGAATATACATCCGAGAGGTTGAGTCCCAGCATCTCGGCTCGTTCGCGGTCTATGTTGAGGTCATACTGGGGCACCTCTCCCTCATACATGGAGGTGACACTTTGAATACGGGGATCTTTCGCAGCTCGGAGTTGAATCTCCTGTATGGCCTTCTTCAACTCCTCGGGCCCGAGGTTATTGATGTCAAGAAGCTGCATACCAAGTCCCGACGTCAGACCCAGACCGGGGATGGCAGGGGGATTGATGGAGAAGGATATGGCCTCCTGCCACTGCGTGGTGATCTCGTCTACACGAGCCATAATCTTGTCGATCGAACCGTCGCGACCACGCTTGTTCCAGGGTTGGAGCATCACCATGATCATGCCGGTGTTAGAACCACCCCCTCCTATGAAGGAGTTACCCGACATAGCCATTACGTCCTTAACCTGAGGAATCTTCTGAATCTCGGCGGCCATGCCGTCGACGATACGAGTCGTGCGTTCCGCCGAAGCTCCTGTCGGGAGCTGCACGGAAGTCATGAAGTATCCCATATCCTCCTCGGGAATATAGCTGGTAGGCCATTTGGCGTATCCATAGAAGGCCAGCAGGGCCAAGGCGAGGAAGACGCTCATGGAGAGGCGTGGACGTTTCAGCATACCACTAATGATGCGGTCATAAAGATGGAGCACCTTTGTCCAGAAACTGTTAAAGCCGCGATAGATAAAGAATTTAGACTCCTTCCTCGGGGTCAGGAAGAGGGCACAGAGTGCCGGGGTGAGGGTCAAGGCATTGAAGCCGGAGAAGGCTGTGGCCGTCGCCAAGGTCAGGGCAAACTGTCGGTAGAGTTTTCCGGTGATACCGCTCACGAAGGCTGTGGGAATACACACCGAGAGAAGCACCAGCACCTCACCTACCACCGGCCCCTGCAACTCCTTCATCGCCTGCACAGCGGCCTGCTTGCGATTGAGCGCGCCGCTGTCGACAAGTCGGGAACAATCCTCGACTACCACGATAGCGTCATCGACCACGATGGCAATGGCAAGAACCATAGCGAAGAGGCTGAGGGTATTGAGTGAGAATCCGAGTATCTTCATCACTGCGAATGTGGCGATAAGGGATACCGGTATGGTGATCATCGGGATGATGACGGCACGCCAGTTCTGGAGGAAGATCAAGATGACCAGCATGACGATCAGCGAGGTGAGAAGGAAGGTGGTAAACACATCGTCAATCGAGGCGCGCACGAAATCGGTAGAGTTTTCGATCACGCGATAATGCACTCCGTCGGGGAAGTATTGAGCCAGGCGGTCCAGCTCCTTGATGACACCGTCAGAGACGTCGAGGGCGTTGGCCCCGGGGTACTGACTGACACCGAGGAGGGCCACCTCCTGGCCGTTGACCTTGGTGGTGACACCGTAGGAGGAGCTGCCGAGTTCAATCCGCCCCAGATCCTTCAGGCGCAGGATATCATCTCCATCCGTGCGCACGATAATATTGCCGAACTCCTCAGCCGAGGAGAGTCGTCCATGGCTGGAAAGGGTATATTCGAACTGAGCACCGTTGGTCTGCGGCGGGGCTCCAATCGTTCCCGCCGACACCTCTATATTCTGCGCCTGTATGGCCGCGGCTACATCGGCAGGGGAGAGTCCCCTCACCCGAAGTGTCTCCGGGTCGAGCCATATTCGCATACTGTATTCACCGGCTCCGAACGCATTGACACCTCCGACACCACTCACGCGACTCAGCGGGTCGACCAGATTCAACTGGGCATAGTTGGTCAGATAGAGGGCGTCGTAGCGACTTGGATCGTCACTATACAGGGCGGCAAAGAGCACCTGCGAGGTCGACTCCTTGTTGACGCTCACCCCCTCCTGCGTGACGGCCGAGGGGAGCTGGGCATTGACCAGGGCGATCCGGTTCTGCACCTGGACGGCAGCCTCATCGAGATCGGTACCGTTTTCGAAGGTGATGGTCAGCGAGTAACTGCCATCCTGCCCCGAGGTGGAACTCATGTAGAGCATCCCTTCGATACCGTTGACCTGCTGCTCGATGGGGACACCGACAGTGCGGGCCACGGTCGAGGCGTCGGCACCGGGATATGATGCGGAGACCATTACGGTCGGGGGTGTGATATCGGGATATTGCGCCACCGGCAACGTAAACACCGTCAGCGCTCCGGCCAATACCATCAGTATGGCCAGTACAATTA
>CAMWHX010000085.1 GCA_947174155.1 uncultured Porphyromonadaceae bacterium | reverse complement strand
ATGGGACAGCTATATCGGCCGCCACGCTCCACTCAAAGCGGTCGGAGGGTTGCATGGCGATTCGGCCACCGGCCATCACATAGCCGTTGTTGGTACGTATCGATGGGAGACCCTGACGATTGGTCTCGAACCAGAAGGGGGAGTGATCCCCTCCGGAGAAAGCACTTTCGACAGTCGCGTGCCAAGATATGGAATCGGTCCAGGCAGCCGATGCCGGAAGCAGAGCGGCCGCTAAGGAGAGAAGTGCAAGTAGAAATCTGTACATGTCTAAGATATAGTCTTTAATAAAATGTCAGAAGCCCCCGGATAGCTTTCCGGGGGCTGTCAATATGATTTTCAGCGTATAACGAGGACAGAGCCGATAGTGCGTCCGTCACATTCAAACGTATATTCATCAGACCCCACAGGAACCCCCGCCTCGTCAGCGGTATCCCACTGCACGGTGTCACCGGCAGCGCGCAGAGTGCGGACTGTCTTACCCGAGGGGGCGACGACACGGATATCGGAGGTGCCGAGGATTCCGGTGAGGGTGACCCAACCCTTATAATCCGGAGTGACGGAGGCGGGTGAGACCGTGGCCTGACCGTCAGGACGGAGATTGTCGACCGAGGGTAGGATCAAGCGCGAGAGGCCGGCCGTGGTCGAGACGATATAGCTCCCCGTAGCCTTATCCTCCCACACGCCGCAGACTTCATCGGTGGGGAGTCCGCTGTTGTTGGCAGTGTAGAAGCCGAGAATCTTAGAGCCGTCGGGAGAGGTGTGGACGAGTCCCTCGCCAAAGAGGGATACCCACTTCTCATTGCGAGAGTCAGCGAAGATATGGCTGACACGCGAGGTATGGCCGAGAATGATTTCCTGTCCGTCGGGTCGGGTGGAGCGGATGATCTTGCCGAGATTGGGATCGCGGAATGACTGGCGGGGATTGACCACATACAGGCCGCGTTCCGAGCCGACCCATAGGAGACCGGTCTGGAGATCCTCACACATCGAGTAGACATATATCGGGGAGTGAATCATGGTGCCGTCAGCATCATAGAGCTGCTGAAGACGCACCATGCGGTCATCAGAGGGATCATCGGGTGTCCCGGCATGATCAAGCACTATAAATGGATAAGAATCATAGGTGTTGGGCACCACAGCGACCAGATTCTTGTTGAGCGGTGAACGCAAGGGTAGTATCGAGCAGTAGTTACTGCACTTGTATGGGAGAATGATGCTCTTCCATGGACGGAAGTTCTCCGCATCCACAGAGGCTCTGCGGTCCTCGGGGCTCCACATCCATATCCTCACGGCTTCGGAGGCGGGGAGATCCATATCCCAGTCCACACTCCACAGCCACCCCTCATTATCAAACGACGGAGCAGCGAAGCGGCAAATATCCCATGCCTTCTGGGTGTCGCGTCCGACCACGAACCCCGGCAGATTCTTACCCTTGTCGTTGGGGGAAGAGATATGCAGAATGTCAGTGGGATCAGAGAGGTTGACACGGATCAGACCGCGGGTATAGGAACCTACGTATATCTTGGCGGGATCATCGGGGTCTACTGCGATACCCTCGGCTCGGTTGAAGGCGGTCACCTGCTCCGGATTGGTGTCGGCAAGACTGAATGACTTCCAGGCTCCGCCGCGGAAAGTGGAGATCTCGAAATAGTCAGTATTACTGCCGGTGGGGAAGATCTGGTCTACGCCTCTGCTGATCCCCACGAGGCCATATACCGGTGACCACTCCATGAAGCGTGACTGATATACGGAGGGAGCGTCGGGACGGCACACATCCATGACGTCGCTCCAATTGCCAGCTTCATCGACCGAGCGTGTCCAGACACCCTTGCGCGGGGCAGCGAAGACGACGGTATGGCCGTCAAGACTTGCACCTACGGCACCATGATCAGCCTCCTCGCGCGCTATGCGGGTGTAGGAGCCGTCACGACGCAGCAGGATCTCCTGAGTGTCGGAGGTGCACCAATATCCGTCTGGTATCTCCACCGGCGTTTTGTTCTCATAGCCGAAGAGCCCCTCCTTCCATACGAGTTGGTCATCCTTGACCTCCATCAGAAACATCTTGTATGCTCCCGAGGAGTAACGCATATAGGCGCAGAGGGTATCACTCAGAGGGAAAAGCTTTCTCGGGCCGGCACCCTGATTGACATTGGTGACTGAGAAATCGGCCAGCGATGCGGGTGTCTCGGAGAGGGGGGCATAATACATCTTGCTGTCACTGATGACGGCAAGGAGGTTACCGACGACTGCCACAGAGCTGACCGGCGATTCCAGCGTGCGGTAATCGGTCATACGGCCCGACTCCAGGTCTATGACGGCAAATCCGGTGTTGAGGGCCACATAGGCCTTGCCGGAATTGTGGTCGACAGTTATATCGTTGATTGTCACTGTGACAGCCGGGAGGTTGATGTCGATGAGATTGGCCACGTTGACGATGCGACCGTCATCATACACCAGATCGAAATCCAGAGAGTTGTATGCCACAATCAGGCAACCCTTATGCCAGTCATAGACCATGTTGAGGACCAATGCCCCCGGATTACCGGGATGCAACCACGGATCCACCTCTCCTGAGGTCTTGTCGAGACGGAAGAGGGAGCAGGCGGGGTCATTGAAGGTCTTGAGGGAGCTCTGATAATTGTAGGGCGCCCCCATGAAATAAGCATATCTCGGAGTGTCAACCACACGGGTGACGGTCGATTGGAAAGCGGGATAGTGCATCCACTCCCCCGGAGCCTGTTCCGCAGGAGAGGCAGGAGAGGAGAGAGACGCCGCTTGCGCACCGGTCGCAGCCGATACGAAGACAAACGCTGCCAGGGCAGATGTCCGGGCGCGCAAAGGCATAGTTATTCGTTTCATATCGGAATAACGCACCGTGGTGCCCTCTTATTGTACCTGCGCGTACACATAGCGTGTGCGTATGCGAAAAGGTAGTCCGGAAGTTGGTAGAGTCAGGAAAAAATGTTAACTTTGTAGGAATTTTTTTCAGAACATGGCAGAAGAACAGAACAAGCAGTATCAAGCTGACAATATCCAGGTACTCGAAGGCCTGGAGGCCGTGCGCAAGCGTCCGGCCATGTATATAGGCGACATCTCGGGTCGCGGTCTGCACCATCTTGTCTACGAGGTGGTCGACAATTCTATCGACGAGGCGCTGGCCGGATATGCCGACAAGATTGACGTCACCATACTGGAAGACAACTCGATACGCGTCGTCGACAATGGGCGCGGTATCCCCGTCGACATGCACGAGAAGATGGGGAAACCGGCTCTCGAAGTGGTCCTCACCGTGCTCCACGCCGGCGGTAAATTTGACAAGGGATCCTACAAGGTCTCCGGCGGTCTGCACGGTGTGGGTGTGAGCTGTGTTAACGCCCTTTCCGATTTCCTGCGCGCCGAGATATGCCGTGACGGCAAGGTCTACATGCAGGAGTATGCCTACGGCAAGCCTACCACCGAGCTTACCGTCACCGGCGAGTCCGACCATACCGGTACCACCATCACCTTCCACCCCGACGCCTCGATCTTCACCGAGACCATATATGACTACGAGACTCTGGCCAATCGTCTGCGTGACCTGGCATACCTGAACGCCGGTATCACCCTGACGCTTACCGACCTGCGTGAGCGTGACGAGGAGGGTAATCCCCGTAGGGATTGCTTCCACAGCGATGAAGGTCTCAAAGAGTTCGTGCGCTATATCGACCAGGGTAAGGAACCCCTTATCGATGATATCATACATCTGACTACGGAGCGTAATGGTGTTCCGGTTGAGGTAGCCATGACCTACAATACCTCTTTCAGCGAAAACATCTACTCCTATGTCAACAATATCAACACCATCGAGGGTGGCACACACCTCACCGGCTTCCGCCGCGGTCTGACCACCACGCTCAAGAAGTATGCCGATGACAATCATCTCCTCGACAAGCTCAAGATCGAGCTCTCGAAAGATGACTTCCGCGATGGCCTGACAGCCGTGGTGTCGGTCAAGGTAGCCGAACCGCAGTTTGAAGGTCAGACCAAGACCAAACTCGGCAACAACGAAGTCTCCGGTGTAGTGCAGTCTGCCATCAGCGAAGCCCTGCGTAACTACCTTGAAGAGCATCCCAAGCAGGCCCGGGCCATCGTCGACAAGGTCATGCTGGCAGCCCAGGCACGCCATGCCGCTTACAACGCCCGCATGAAGGTGCAGCGCAAGTCCCCCCTGAGCGGTGCCGGACTCCCCGGCAAGCTCGCCGACTGCAAGAGTCGTGACGCCGAGGCCTGTGAGCTCTTCCTCGTCGAGGGTGACTCCGCAGGCGGATCCGCCAAGCAGGGACGCAATCCCCACTATCAGGCCATCCTCCCTCTGCGAGGTAAGATCCTTAATGTCGAGAAGGCGATGGACCACAAGGTCTTCGAGTCGCAGGAGATTGTCAACATCTTCAAGGCATTGGGTGTCACTATCGGCACAGAGGAGGATCCCAAGGCTCCCAACCTCTCCAAGTTGCGCTACCACAAGATCGTCATCATGACCGATGCCGACGTCGATGGAGCCCATATCTCCACCCTGCTGATGACCTTCTTCTTCCGTCGCATACGTCCGATCATCGAAAACGGATATCTCTATATCGCCACCCCGCCCCTGTATAAGTGCACGGTCAAGGGTAAGAAGAATATCACCGAGTATGCATGGGATGAGCAGCAAGTGCAGCGTTTTGTCGACGTGCAGTGTGGAGGTAGCCGTGACAAGATGGTCATACAGCGCTATAAAGGTCTCGGTGAGATGAATCCCGAGCAGCTCTGGGAGACTACTATGGATCCCGAAAACCGCATGCTCCAACAGGTTACGCTTCTCAACGCAGCTGAAGCCGACCATCCATTCTCCGTGCTTATGGGTGAGGAAGTGGGACCACGCCGTGAATTTATTGAAGCTCACGCCTCCTACGCCAATATTGATGCGTAACCGGGAGCTGAATAAGTAGATATCATATAGAATTTCGCGT
>CAMWHX010000084.1 GCA_947174155.1 uncultured Porphyromonadaceae bacterium | reverse complement strand
CCATAGGACATACTATAAAGCGTATAAAATTCTTTAAAAAGAAGAAAATTTCCTCCTTGAGAGAGTGGGGAGGGGCATCCACCGCATTATAGAAGCTTGCCGTGTGCAACGACTCGGAGACGCGCCTTGATGATGAGGGCCGGGGGATCACTCGATCGGGAGGATGGCGTCGCAGTAGGGGGCGACGGCGGTGCGGTGGTGGGCTATGATGATGATCGTTGAGTCGGGGCAATGCTCCGACAGACGCTCCATCAGGGTGGCGGCGGTGTCGACGTCGAGCGCACTGTTGAATTCGTCGAGGAGTAATACCGAGCCGGGGCGCAGCAGCGCTCTCGCTATGGCGATGCGCTGTGCCTGCCCTTCGCTCAAACCGCCTCCTGCTTCGTCGCATGATGTGTCAAGCCCTTGCGGCAGGTCCCACACGAAGTCGGCCGCGGCTATGTGAAGCACCTCCCTCAGGCGCTCATCTGTCGCCTTCGGATCGACGAGACGCAGGTTGTCGCGTATCGTGCCGTGAAGCAATGAGTTTCCTTGCGGCACATACACGAAGTTGCACATCGTTTCTCCGGAAACCTGCACACTCTCCTCACTCCCCTCCGAATACACCTCTATCCTCCCCCGGTCCGGCGTGAGGAGCCCGAGAAGTAGCTTTATTAGAGTCGTCTTCCCGGCACCGGTCGATCCGACAATCATCGTGCGGCTGCCGGGCTTGAAGTCGTGGCTGAAACGGGAGAGGACATCCCTCCCTTTTGACTCGTATCTGAACGACAGGTCGCTGACCCTTACGCCTGCTCTTTTCAGCAATCTGCTCTTCCCCTCCGGCTCCGGAGCCACATCAATCTCCCGCAGGCGATCGACGGCTACCGTAGTGGCTATCAGGGTGGGGATATAGCCGGAGATTCCGGCTATCGGGTTCTGGATGCGGTTGACAAGTTGCAGGAAGGCTGTCATGGTGCCGAAGGTGATGAGCCCGGCCCGCAGACTGAAGATACTCCACCCGAAGGCTGTCAGATACCCGGCTACAAAGCCCAGACGCACGATTCCGCTGCTGATAGTCGAGAGTCGCTTCTGCTCTCTGTTGCACCCGTCGAGGTCGCCCTGTATACCTCCCAACCTGCGGTCCATCTCCCCTATACATTCGAGCGATTTCAGCACCATGCGGTGTTTCAGACCCTCCTGTATCGAAATCTGCATATCGCTCTCTCCGCTGCGTATAGCCGACATCAACCGTCGGTTACGCCGGAAATAGAGCTTGCTGCCAAGCAGACATATCGGCATTATTATCACCGGAGCGAGCGCCAGCCAGGGATTAAGGCAAGCGAGGAAGATGAATGCGCCTAATAGCTGCACACTCATCACTACGAGTGTCGGCAGATCGGTAAGCACAAATTCCGATACGGTCCGCACATCCAGAGTCAGGCGGTTGAGCATGTCGCCGCTGTGAAATCCCTGCTGTCCATGCACGAGCGGCAGCCGCATCAGGGTGTTGAAGAGGCGGCGATTGACGCGATTGTTCATGCGCATGATAGAGCGCCCCTCCATATACTTCACGATCTGCGACAGAAGTATATCTGCAAGTATGCAGATAGCCATGCAGACAAACCACACCACAAGCGTCGAAGCGGGTGCCTCCACCCTCCCCGTGGCGCAGTCAATGGCGGTCTTGCTAAACCATATGAACCCCAACACAAACCCGACCCGCAAAACTCCCAGCAAGGTCCGCACGATGACGGTCCGCCGGAAGCCTTCGGTGATGTGGCTCAGATATCGCAGGTATGGGATAAGTCGTTTCAATGTCTGTCAGGGGTTAGGTCTTACTTGCCGGCTTTCCGCTTGATGAAAGCAGTGATGCCGGATGTTAAACGGTGGAAATAGAGGAATGTTGCCTCCGCCGGTATCAGGGTGAAGAGGGAGAGGAAATACTTGGTCAGCACCGGGATTTTCCTCAGTTCATCACCTAATCCGCGGCTCTTGGTGTCGAAGACAGGACTCACTTCAAGGTATCGCCCGAAGTTCCCTCCGGTCATGATCTCCTCGAAGACCCTGCGCGACTGCCCGACATAGCGGGGATCATACAGGGGAATTGAGGTAGCCGGGACACCGAGATACTGCACGGCTATGCAGGCAAAGAGTTTCCACCCCTTGGTCATGTCAAAACGTCTGAGGTCGCTGACGATCCTCTCCCGGTCGAGGTCTTCGGCGTGGCGCAGGAAGATCATGGCCCAGTCACACAACTGCCGCAATCCGACACCCCCCGTGAGGTAATGTCGCCAGGCGTGGTAGAAGATATAGATGACATCGAAGTCGAGGCTCGGGAGCGTGACTTCGGCATCACCTATGGTCAGCGCCCTCCGCTCGGGCGACTCTTCGAGCTGATCCTCGATCCAGCGCTGCAAACGCCCCTTGACGAAGGGGGAATAGGCGATGGTGGCGATGCGATGAAGTTCGACCGGCACGCCCCCTAATGAAAAGCCGAAGTGCTGTGTATTCTCCTCCGACTCCTCTCCGGGCTTGATGAGATACTTCTTGCACAGTTCCACAGCCTCGCGATAGACCCTCTTGCCGACATAGAAGTCTATGTCGCCGTTCTGCCGCATACCTGGATCTCGGTATAGACGCGCTATCCCTTGACCTTTCAGGAGCACACCGTTGATACCGTGCTCCCTGAAAAAGTTTACCAGACGTCCGACCGCGCGATCGGTGATGATATTGGCCTGAATTAGACCGAGGGCAAACCGGCTCATCTTTGCGGTGATCTCAGGGGTGGGGCGAAGGCTCTCGGGGAGATACTGCACACTCTCGATGATTATACCGTAGACGGTATGCTTCTTGGCGAGGGCGATGACTTCCCCCCAGTCTATACTGACGGGGAGTTCGGATTGCGGTATCGGTTTTCCCGTCATCCCGGATCTTAATAATGCAAAGAATATGCTCGGTGTGTCCATGACTGCAAATTTAGTGACAAATCCTGATATTTCAGCGCCGGAGAGGTAAAAAAACGACTCCGAATAGCGGTTTTTAGGCCGGTCAATGAGTGCAGTTAGTCACATTTTTACTAATTTTGCGCCATGACAACTCCCGTTATCTCCATTATCACCGTGACCTATAACGCCGCCGAGGTGCTTCCACCGACGATGCGCTCCGTGGCTTCGCAGATGGCCGGACTGCCGGAGGGCTCCATCGAACATCTCATCATCGACGGAGCCTCGACCGACGGTACTCCACAGATTGCCCTCTCAAATCCGGTCCCCGGTATGCGCGTGGTCAGCGAGCCGGACCGCGGACTGTATGATGCCATGAACAAGGGACTGCGTCTGGCGCGCGGGCACTATGTCCTCTTTCTTAATGCCGGAGATGCCTTCCATGGAGAGGGGGCACTGCGCGATTTCCTTGAAGCTGCTCAGACGGGGGCAGATATTGTATTTGGGGATACGGTACTCGTAGATCGGGAGCGACATGTGACCGGACCGCGTCATCTCAGCACTCCGGAGCGTCTCGATAAGGACTCCTTTTCTCACGGTATGTTGGTGTGTCACCAGGCGATGCTCGTACGTCGTGAGTTGACCGTAGAGTATGATCTGTACTGGCGGTTCTCGGCTGATTATGACTGGTGTATACGTTGCATAGAACGCTCTGATCCCGCGCGTAATGTCAATCTACACCGCGTGACGACTGAATTTCTGGATGAGGGTACTACGGCAGACAATAAGAAAGCCTCTCTCCTCGAGAGGCTCCGCATAATGGGACACCATTACGGCTGGCCCGTGACCTTGTGGCGACATATATCCTTTATCCCCAGGGCAATCCTCCGCAGGCGTCTATAAGACCCCGCGAGACACAGGTAGAGACGAGTCCGGAGGTCCGGACGCTGTGACCAGCGGGCTAACTCTTCGGAGATCTTCTTAGCGAGCTCCTTGTCACCACCACGGAAGGCTAACGAAGCCAGATACCGACTTCGCTTGGCAAACCACTCATTCATCCTTCCGCGGTCATAGGCGTAGAAATCGGCGAGTGTACGCGTAGCCATCATACTTTTAAGATAGAAAGCACCCACTTTTGAGGCTCGACCACTGTTGCTGACACTCTCACCCCCCTCGTAATAGACCATCGTCACCTCCGGCAGAAACATCGCATCCCCGCGAGCAGCCAACGCCAACATCAGCGGGAGGTCCTCACATCCGAATTCCGGATTGCACACCATGCGCTCCGAAACGCGCAACGCCTCAATAGCGGCATCCCGACGATACACTGCCGCTGAGAGTAGATAAGGAAGCCCACCCTCCCTATTGAGCAAACCTTCGATAAGTTCTTGGCCTGAAATCCGCGCGCGTCCCCATGGTGCATACCGCTCTGTGGAATAGGCTCTTCTATCCGTCTCAGGATGAAAAACCGACTCATCAGGACCCATATACTTACTGACATCACGGATGATAAAGTCGGAAAAGACTACATTGACATCGGGATTCTCATCAAGAATACTCACAGCCTCCCGAAGACGGGATGAACCGACCCAATGATCATCACCGGCGCAATCAGAGATATAACTTCCCCGACACGCCCGAAGAGCGCCGAAATAATTCAACACAAGCCCCCGATTCTCTCTCTTCGGAAGAAACCGCACAGTCACACCGGGCCTAATCTCGACCTCCCAGCCGGCAGACCGATCGCCCTCCGAAGGTCGCGCCGAAGTCAACGAAGCGACATAATCCTCCAGGACCTCACACGTCCCGTCATCAGACCCGTCATCAGCAATAACAATCTCAAAAGAGAAGGGAGCCACCTGCCGAAGCACCGACTCCAACGCACGGACCACCGTTCCCCTCTGCCGAAAGCAAAGCAGAATCACCGAAACCACAGGCACGCGAGTATCATCCATACCAATATAACGCCCGTCCGCGCAAATCCGTATAAACCCGCGAGCCAATTGCAGGCGCAAGCGCCCGCTGCGGTGGACGAAGCGGCTCTCCCTCCGGAGGCGACAAGCGCAGCGGGCCCGTCACGTCCTCCGGAGGTGCGCGGCCCAAGGGGCCGC
>CAMWHX010000083.1 GCA_947174155.1 uncultured Porphyromonadaceae bacterium | reverse complement strand
CCCAATTACAAAAGAATCTCCCTTCAGATGTCAAGGTCGGCGTGGTGGTCGACACCTCCGACAATATCCGCAACACCATAGCCTCGCTTGAAGAGACGGTGCTCTACGCCCTCCTCTTCGTGATGCTGGTGGTCTTCATATTCCTGGGGCGCTGGCGAGCCACGATGATCATTGTCATCACCATCCCCGTCTCCCTGATCGCCTCCTTCATCTACCTCTTCGCTACGGGCAACACCCTGAACATCGTCTCCCTCTCGGCCCTCTCCATCTCCATCGGTATGGTCGTCGATGACGCCATCGTGGTGCTGGAGAATGTCACGACCCATATCGAGCGCGGGGCCGATCCGAAGCAGGCCGCCGTGCACGGCACCAACGAGGTGGCCATCTCAGTCGTGGCCTCAACACTGACCCTGATCGCGGTCTTCTTCCCCCTCACTCTGGTGACGGGCATGACGGGTGTACTCTTCCGTCAGCTGGGATGGATGGTGACCATCATGATGATCATATCGACGACCTGCGCCCTGACACTCACCCCGATGCTCTGCTCGCAGTGGCTGAGGCTGGTTCGGGTGCACGGCGCAATCTACAACCGTCTCTACCTCCCGATCGAGCGGGCGCTCGACCGTTTCGATGACGGCTACGCCTCTCTGCTCAGACGTGTGGTCGCCCACCGCACGGTGACGGTCATCGTCTGTCTGGGTATCTTCGTCGGATCCGTATTCCTGATGCGCTTCGTGGGTACGGAGTTCTTCCCCACTCAGGATAATGCCCGTATAGGCGTGAATCTCGAACTCCCGATCGGCACACGTGTCGAGATAGCAAGTGAAGTCACCTCACGCCTGGACTCTCTCTGGCGCAAGAAATATCCTGAGATCAAGGTGATGACCTACACCGTCGGCCCCGCAAGCTCCGACAATACCTACGCTTCACTGCAAGACAACGGTGCGCACCTCATCTCCATGAACGTCTCCCTGACCGACCCGGGAGACCGCAAACGCGGTATCAAGGAGATAGCCGACGGTATGCGTCAGGACCTGGAACGCGAATTTCCGGAGTATAAGAAGGTGCAGGTCAACGTCGGTGGTGGCCGAGGCATGGGAATGGGTGGACAGAGCACCGTGGACTTCGAGATCTACGGCTATGACTTCGCCGAGACCGACTCTGTGGCTGCCCGTTTGCAGACCATCCTGCGCGGCATCCCGGGTACGGCCGACGTCACCATCTCCCGCTCCGACTATCAGCCGGAATATCAGGTTGACTTCGACCGCGAGAAACTCTCCATGTACGGCCTGAACTTGCAGACGGCCGCCTACGCGCTGCGTAACCGTATCAACGGCGCCACCGCCTCGCAGTTTCGCGAGGATGGCGAGGAGTATGACATCAAGGTGATGTATGATCCCGCCTACCGCACGACCCTTCAGGATATTGAGGATATTCTCGTCATGACACCGACCGGCAAAAGTGTCCATATCAAGGATCTGGGTAAGGTCGTGGAGCGCTTCAATCCTCCGACAATCGAGCGTAAGGACCGTGAGCGCCTGATCACAGTCTCGGCAGTTGTCGACGGGGTCCCGATGAGCACTGTCGTGACCGAGGCGGAGATGAAGATCGACGAGATGCAGCTACCTGCGGGGGTCACCATCGGACTCTCCGGCAGCTACGAGGACCAGCAGGACTCCTTCGGCGACCTGCTGACTTTGGGCTTGCTCATTATCATATTAGTGTATATCGTGATGGCGGCTCAGTTCGAATCGCTGACCTATCCCGGCATCATCATGACATCACTCCTCTTCGCCTTCTCTGGCGTGTTCCTGATCTTGTGGCTGACCGGATACACCCTCAATGTCATGTCGATGATCGGCGCCATCATGCTTATCGGTATCGTGGTGAAAAACGGTATCGTGCTTATCGACTACATCACCCTTAACCGCGAGCGCGGCATGTCGATACGTCGCGCCGTCATCGACGGCGGTCGTTCCCGTCTGCGCCCAGTGGTGATGACCACGCTGACTACTATCCTCGGCATGGTGCCGATGGCTGTCGGATCCGGTCAGGGATCAGAGATGTGGCGTCCGATGGGTATGGCCGTCATAGGCGGTCTGACCTTCTCGACCATACTGACGCTCCTCTTTGTGCCGGTGCTCTACTGCTCCTTTGCCGGACGCGGTGTCAAGCTCCAACGTCGTAAACTTAAAAAGGAAATTGACAATCAGCTATGAAATCAATTCTCATCACATATGACCAGGCCCATCATGAGGCCATAATCGAGGCTCTGGAGAAGTCAGGCTGCCGCGGATTCACAAGTTTCGGTACCGTGCAGGGACGAGGCTCCGTACGCGGTGAACCCCACTATGGCAGCCACGCATGGCCCTCACTGGCCTCCGCGCTGATCACCATAGTGGAGGATGACCGCGTGGATCCTATCCTCACACGCCTACGCGCCCTTGACGAAGCGAAGCCCCGCCTGGGGCTCCGCGCCTTCGTCTGGACGGTCGAAGCCTCGATATAGTCAGGATTCTTTCATCCGGACAACCGAGATTTTCGCGCCCTCGATAATATGATAATCGCGAGAAGCCCGGTCAATCTTGATAAATCTCTTTAGACGTCATAAAGACATAAGACTTCCGCCAGATGAAAGCGACAAGCAGCAGGAGCGCCACGACGCCGACGTTGAAGCTGAAGGCGAAGTTGGGATCAGCCTCCGTAGTCGTGCGAAAAAGGGCCGCAGCCCCCTTGACGATGAAGGGGACCATCGCGATGGCGATATAGTTGCCGGTGAAGACATACGAGAAATAGCGTGTGGACTTCTCGGGCGAGGGTGCCAGGGCTGTGGTCTTATTGTAGATCAACGGCTGGACTATACCATACCCTACGCCGGTCAGAAAGACTCCCGCAATGTAGGTGGCCGGAGTGTGCAGTACGGCTATCATCACCATACCGACCGCAGTGATTACGATACATACCGGTATGGTCAACGCCTTGAAAATACGGGCCGTAGGATGAAGGGCGAACCCGAAAAGTGTAGCCGATAGATAAAACATCGACGTGGCTACCCCGACCGTGCCGGAGCTAATATGATAGTGATCCATCGTAAACGGCAGATAGTATGAAGCCGTGCAGGTGCAGTATGTGATGGCGATATAGAGACCGATCAACCCGATCAGCGACAAGCGGCGCCACCTCGTGGAGTGACTGTCGGCTATCGCATCTACGCTTGCGCCCGGAGTCTTGGGGGCTGACACACCCTTATCAGCGGAGGATGAGGGAGCCTGCGCGGCTTCCGGAATCGAATGGGCGGCGATATAGCGCGACGTCATGAAGGGGATCAGCAATAGCGGGAGGAGAGGCAGTAGATATACGGAGAAGGCCAGATGCCAGTTGACTGCCGCTATCCACCCGACGAATATCGTGGCGATGATGACCGAGGCGTTGGAGAAACCTGACTTCATACCCATCACGGCGGCCCTGCGCTCACCGGAAAAGTGAGCCGAGATCAGACTCGCGGCGAGAGGTATCACACACCCCGCCCCGACTCCGATGATACAGCTAAGGATGATCAGCTCAGTCATCGAAGCGGCGAAAAATGAGAGGATACCCGCACCTAAGAAGAGACTCAGACCGACAGTCAGCATCACGGTTGGCTTGACACGAGCCGTCAGTCGTCCCGTCAGTAGAAGGACCGGTATAATGACCAGATTCGGAAGCGAAGTGAGAAGCTGGATCTCGAGCTGAGAGACGTGACCAAACACCTCACGCAACTTCCCCATCACAGGCGTTATGGCAAGCCCCGGAAGATTAACCACGAGCGACACGGATAGTATCGCAAGCATTGATATGAGAGGTATGCGGCCCCGGCCGCTGTCGGTATACTTCATGGCTATCGTGATTTAAAGGCGAGTAGATTACTATCCTTTTAACAAGGCGGTCAGCACTGAGGTTCGAATCTTGCTAAACCCTGAGTCATCATCCCGAACCCTCCTCCCGGCAGGCTGACGAAATCTTTCGACTGTCAAATTAAGATTTTTCCACCGCGTATGGTTGGCAGTATGGAAATAGTTTTGTATCTTTGCGACTCCATTGGGCATCACTACTCTCACCGATGGCAGAATGACAACATAACCTTTAAATTTACATATACCGATAATGGAAAACGAAAACAAGGCCATCCGTATCGAATCGGATCTCATCGGCCCCCGCGAGGTGCCTGAGTGCGCCCTCTACGGTGTGCAGACTCTGCGTGGCATCGAGAACTTCGAAATCAGCAAGTTCCACCTCTGCGACTACGCTGCCTTCATCAAGGGTCTGGCCATCACCAAGATGGCTGCTGCCCGCGCCAACCACGAGCTCGGTCTGCTGACCGACGAGCAGGCCAAGGCCATCGAGCAGGCTTGTCAGGAGATCATCGACGGCAAGCACCACGAGCACTTCCCCGTAGACATGATCCAGGGCGGCGCCGGCACTACCACCAACATGAATGCCAACGAGGTGATCGCCAACCGTGCCCTCGAGATCATGGGCCACAAGCGCGGCGAGTATATCTACTGCTCACCCAATGACCACGTCAACTGCGCCCAGTCGACCAACGACGCCTACCCCTGTGCCATCCACCTCGGCATGTACTTCTCCCACCTGCGTCTCGTAGAGCACTACAAGGAGCTGATTGCCGCCTTCCGCAAGAAGGCCGACGAGTTTAAGGATATCATCAAGATGGGTCGCACACAGCTTGAGGATGCCGTGCCCATGACTCTGGGCCAGACCTTCAGCGGCTTCGCAGCCATCCTGACCGACGAACTCAAGCATCTCGACGAGGCAGCTGCCGACTTCCTGACCGTCAACATGGGTGCCACCGCCATCGGCACCGGCATCTGTGCCGAGCCCGGATATGCAGAGAAGTGCGTGGCTCAGCTCGCCAAGATCACCGGCTGGGATATCAAGCTCACCGATGACCTCGTAGGCGCCACCTCCGACACCTCCTGCCTCGTAGGCTACGCTTCCGCCCTGAAGCGTGTCGCTGTCAAGATGAACAAGATCTGCAACGACCTGCGCCTCCTCGCCAGCGGTCCCCGCTGCGGCCTGGGTGAGTTCAACCTCCCCGCCATGCAGCCCGGCAGCTCAATCATGCCCGGTAAGGTCAACCCCGTCATCCCAGAGGTGATGAAC
>CAMWHX010000082.1 GCA_947174155.1 uncultured Porphyromonadaceae bacterium | reverse complement strand
ATACCGGTAAGCAGCACGCAGAGGGTAAACACAGCTGTGAAGACTATCGCGCCGCTGATGAAGCAGCAGGCAAACTCACCCCCCGGCATGTGCACCAGGTCCGGATAACGTGTCGTAACCGCTTCTCGCACCTGAGGTCCGAAAATGTGGGCCGATACGGCTCCGAAGGAGAGCCCCAGCACGGAGGGTACCTGTCCGGTGAAACCCGCACGCCATCCCATCCACAGCCCCACGAGGGCTACGGCAATGATGATGATATGATAGGTTGTCTCCATTAGTTTTCGTTTCTGTATGGGGGAATATCGGCGTGAATCAAGCTATTACCCTCTTTATGTCCTGACCAGGGTGTCAAGTCGCCTGCACACGGTGGAGACGGTGCGCAGATCGAAGAGGAGTATGCGGCGCTCACGCATACCGGCCAGATATAGCGGCACGCTCACCGGGAGGCAGAAGAGAAGCACCCGGCCGATCCAGGGATGCCCCAGAGAGGGACGATATAGCCAGAGCGAGCGAAGCACCGGGAAGTGTTCGAGCTGCCTTATAACCTCCGGATTCCGACTGTCAAGAAGATATTCGATTGTCGAGTCGGTGTCGGAGGAGATACGGCGTATGAGGTTCGTGTCAAGACCGACAGTACACCAGCGCGCGAACGACATGGGAGCGCTGACACTCCTCTCCAAGACCGAGGCGTCGCGCCAGAGTGTCTGCACGCGTCGCAGAGCCTCCGAGGGGGTTATATCGTGTATGATTACCTCCTTGTAGGCTATCGAGCGATCATGACGGCGACCGAGCAGGCGGTCGAGGAGGCGCATGTAGACATCCTTGTCGAAGACCACGGAGTCGTTCATCGCCTTCCACGTCACGTAGACACCCAGAGGGAAGAGGACCGCCGTCGAGAGCCACATTCCTATGTAGACATCCCAGCGACCGTCGCGGGCCATCTTGTAGCCGGTATTGTCGATGATGTAATAGAAGAGGAAGAGTAGCACGGAGATGACCAGTGGCGTACCCAGTCCCCCCTTGCGGATGATCGCTCCCAGGGGGGCCCCGATGAAGAAGAAGATCAGACATGCCACTGAGAGAGTGAATTTCTTGATAAGCTCGATCTCATGGCGCCGGATATTGCGTTTATCCTCACTTACCGTGGCCACGCGGAACTGCAATTCAGACTGATGGGATTGCGAGATACGGCGCGCACTGTTGAGTATCGTCACACGCATATCGGGATCAAGGTCCATCAACAGGGAGTCTATGCTGACCGGTTTCGCCTCCTCGGTATTCTCAGGAGCGGTCGACCTCGTATCAGCAATCTCCCGAGCGGGGCTATGGCTCGCAGCGGAGGCAGGATGGGGTCGGGCGCTTCCCGGGTAGGGGTTTCCGGAGCCAAGCAGAGGGGCTCCGGTGCGTACCAGCTCGCGGCTGTATATGGCCCCGATTGAATCCACCTCGCGGCTCACGGAGTCGATGGTCTGGCGCAGTTCGGCTATATTCTTACCGACATACTGCTTTCGCATACCCTCTTCACCCATACGGTTGAAGTTGGCATCGAAGGGGATGAGTATCTCCTTCTCGGCAAACGACTCTCGGCGGAAGGGAACGTTGCCTGCCCGGACAGCGGTCTGCTGGTCGCGCAGATTCTCAAACTGCTCCCCGCTCCACATATGGAGATAGAGGTGAGTGTTGCCCGCTGTCATGGCCATACGGGCCGAGTCGGCGAGTAGGATTGTAGCGTTGTCACCACCCCGGCTGACGTCATAGATCATCACGTCATAGAGCATACCCGTGTCGCGGTTCTTGTGTTCCACATACAGGTTGTAGCCAGGTATCTGGTCGTAGAATACCCCCTCAGGTATTTCGAGTTCGGGAGATTTCTGGCGCATTGAGAAGAGTAGGGTCCACATCTTGACTTGCGCACGCGGGAGGATATCGTTCTGAAAGAAGAAAGCCCCTACGGCCACGCCTGAGATAAGCACAATTAGTGGAGCCATCACGCGAAGCAGGGAGACACCTGCCGCCTTCATGGCTGTCAGCTCAAATTTCTCACCGAAGTTGCCGAAGGTCATCAGGCTTGCCAGCAGGATAGCGAGGGGGAGTGCCATCGGGACCATGGAGACAGCAGCGTAGAAGAAGAGTTCGCCCAGGACGTTCATCGAGAGTCCCTTGCCGACAAGATCATCGATATAGCGCCAGAGGAACTGCATCAGCACGATGAAGAGCACGATGAAGAAGGTCATCGCGAACAGAGGCAGAAAACTCTTGAGCACAAACAGGTGCAGCCGCTTTATCATATGGGTCCGAAAAAATAGAAAGAGGGGGAGCCGACGGGGGGCAAAAAGGGTCCCGCGGGCTCTCGGAGTGCAAAATTAGCAAAAAAATTTCACTTTTTCTCCCCTCGCGTCCTGTTGAATGCGCAGGATTGATTAACTTTGCATCAAAACCGGCCGGACGCCTCCGGACGAGCCGACCATAAATATAATATCATGACACTGTTTGAACGTCTAACCGCCAAGGCGCAGGAGCATCCTCAGCGTCTTGTGCTGCCTGAATCCACCGAACCGCGTACACTGCGTGCCGCCGACCACATCCTCGCAGAGAAGATCGCCGATATCACCCTCATCGGCAAGAAGGAGGAGATCCTCGCCAAGGCAGAGGAGTTAGGTCTCGCCAACATCGGCAAGGCTACCATAGTCGACGGTGATGACAAGTCGTTTACCGAGAAATATGCCGAGCTCCTCTGCGAGCTGCGCAAGAAGAAGGGTATGACCATGGAGGATGCCCGCTATCAGGTGAAGAACCCTCTCTATCTTGGCTGTCTCATGATCAAGGGTGGTGATGCCGACTGCATGGTGGCCGGTGCCCTGAGCCCGACATCAAGCGTGCTTCGCGCCGCTTTCCAGGTGCTCAAGACGAAGCCCGGCATCTCCGTTGTCAGCGGTGCCTTCATCATGCTTCTCCCCGAGGGTTGCCAGTATGGAGAGCAGGGTATGCTGGTATTTGCCGACTGCGCCGTCGTGCCCGATCCCACGAGCGAGGAGCTGGCCCAGATCGCCATCGCCACTGCGAAGACCACCAAGGATATTGCAGGTCTGGATCCCGTGGTTGCCATGCTCTCCTTCTCGACCAAGGGTAGCGCAAGCCACGAGCGTGTCGACAAGGTGCGTATCGCCGCCGAGATGGTCCATGACCTCGATCCTACCCTCAAAGTCGACGGAGAGCTCCAGAGCGATGCCGCCATCGTCCCCTCCGTCGGTGCGCAGAAGGCTCCCGACAGCCCCGTGGCCGGCCACGCCAATACCCTCATCTTCCCCTCGCTCGAGACCGGCAACATCGCCTATAAGCTCGTGCAGCGTCTCTCGGGCGCCGGTGCGGTCGGTCCTATTCTGCAGGGCCTCGGCGCTCCCGTCAATGACCTCTCGCGCGGTGCTACCGTAGAGGATATCATCAACACTATCATCGTGACCTGCAATCAGGCCATCGGTGAGAAAGGACTCTAATCTAACCATCTCCACACGAGGAGGCTCGCAAGCGTGTGTCTCCCCTGTGTGACCCACACCGATACATACACATCAAATGAAGATCTTAGTGCTCAACTGCGGTTCAAGCAGTGTGAAATACAAACTCATCGACAGCGACTCCAAGCAGGTGCTCGCCGAGGGTGGTGTCGAGAAGATCGGTCTCCCCGATTCCTTCCTCAAATTCAAGCGTCCCGACGGCACCAAGGAGACTATCGTCACCCCGATGCCTACCGCCAAGGAGGCTGTTAAGAATGTGCTCGACATCCTCGTAGATCCCAAGGAGGGTGCTATCAAGAGCCTTGACGAGATTGAGGCCGTCGGCCACCGCGTGGTCCACGGTATGGATAAGTTCAACAAGTCCGTGCTCATCACCCCCGAGGTCATCGAGAAGGTCAAGGAGTGCTACACCGTAGCCCCCCTCCATAATCCCGCCAACATCACCGGTATAGAGGCAGTCACCGATCTGCTCCCCAACGTGCCCCAGGTCGGCGTCTTTGACACAGCGTTCCATCAAACCATGCCTGCCGAGGCATATATGTATGCCCTCCCATACGACGCCTATGAGAAGTATGGTGTGCGTCGCTACGGCTTCCACGGCACCAGCCACCGCTACGTGTCGAAGCGTGCATGCGAGTTCCTGGGTCTGGATTATGAGAAGCAGCGTATCATCACCTGCCATGTGGGCAACGGCGGTTCGATCACCGCTATCCGCGACGGCAAGAGTGTCGACACCTCCATGGGTCTGACTCCGACCGAGGGACTGATGATGGGTACGCGCTGCGGTGATGTCGATCCCGGCGCACTGGTCTACCTCATGAAGGAGCTTAACCTGGATGCCGACGGCCTGCTCAACTACATCAACAAGAAGAGCGGTGTGCTGGGTGTGAGCGGCGTGTCGAGCGACATGCGCGACATCGAGGATGCCATCGCACGCGGTGACGAGCGCGCGCGCCTCGTCATGGATATGTATGAGTATCGTATCCTGAAATATATCGGTGCTTACGCCGCAGTGCTCGGAGGTGTAGACGTCATCGTCTTTACCGGCGGAGTGGGTGAGAACCAGATCGGTACCCGTGAGAAGATCTGCAAGAAGCTCGAATTCATGGGGGTGACTTTCAATGCAGAGGCTAACAAGAGTCGCGGCAAGGAGATCGAGATCTCCGGTCCCGATTCCAAGATTCACGTCGTGGTCATCCCCACCGACGAGGAGCTGATGATCGCCACTGACACCGCAGCCATAGTAGGCGCGAAGTAATAAACTGCGTTTCAGAAACGTTAACATTACACACCCGGGCGGGGGATAACCCTCACCGGGTGTGTTTAATTCATATTTCATAATTAATAATTCATGATTTGAGCGACAACCAATTATGAATTATGCATTATGAATTGAATATCGTGAATTATGAATTGTTTGACTGCAATAACCTGGAACGCTGACCCGGCGCTCTTCACACTCGGACCTCTGACGGTGAGGTGGTACGGCCTTATGTTTGCCATAGGGTTCTTCCTCGGTTATCAGATAGTAGCCCGGATGTTCAAGCATGAGGGGGCACCTGAAAGCTGGCTCGGTGTGCTGCTGATTTATCTGGTCGTGGGCACTGTCGTCGGTGCCCGTCTCGGCCACGTATTCTTCTATCAGTGGGACTACTATTCCCAACACCCGGGAGAGATA
>CAMWHX010000081.1 GCA_947174155.1 uncultured Porphyromonadaceae bacterium | reverse complement strand
TAGCGGGGCCGTAGCCCGCAAAGCCATCCGGTGTCTCCATGACCGTCACATCAAGGCCGACGAGCAGTTCGTCTATGAAGCCGCCATGCTCCACGACATCGGCGTAGTCCGTACCAATGCCCCCTCCATCCACTGCCACGGCGACCTTCCCTACATAGCCCACGGCATAGCAGGACGCGAAATCCTCGAAGCCGAAGGCCTCCCCCGCCACGCCCTCGTCTGCGAGCGTCATACCGGTGCCGGCCTGACCGTCGAAGATATCGAACGCCAGAACCTTCCCCTCCCGGGGCGCGACATGACACCGCAGACCGTCGAGGAGCGCGTGATCTGCTATGCAGATAAATTCTTCAGCAAATCCTCCGATCCGGAGAGGGAGAAACCCCTCGATGAAGTCATCGACTCCCTCTCACGCCATGGAAGCGACACCCTGGAGCGCTTCATGGCCCTGCACCGCGAGTTCGGACCTGTTGAGGAGTAATGCCCCCGGTAGGGGGAAACACCGGAGGAAGCCCCACAGAAAACCGCGCCGGAAGGGCTCAAAGGTAAAAATATGTATAAAAGCAGTCCATTTGCCGTTTTTTTGCTAACTTTGCAGACCATAAGTAGCTTTCAAAAATTAAATAACTGACTGCATCGACCTTTGAGGCGAATATTCATATATATAGCGCTCACCCTGCTCGCGGCCATAGCCTTCGCTCAGTCCGCAATGCCCGACCCCGACCCGGCGCCGGACAGCCCCGCCTCATCCCCGACCGATACCATACCATGGCCCGACTCCGTCCCTGTGCAGTTGGTGCAACCCGTTGAGCGCGAAACCATCATCCCTGACTCAGCCTCCACCGACCGCCACTCTATCTCCCGCCTGCGACGCGAGAAAGTTGACCTTGACAACGCCGTCACCTTCTCCGCCAAAGACTCCCTGGTCCTAATAGGGCGCAACGACGCCTACCTCTTCGGTGACGGCACGGTAGAATATGGCGAGTTTAAGATCAACGCCGCCGAGATCCGTATGTTGATGGACTCCACTACCGTCTACGCCCGGGGAGTCCCCGACTCCATCGGAGAGATTCAGGGGAAACCGGTCTTCCGTGACGGCAACGGTGAGTATGAGTCGACCACGATGAAGTATAACTTCAACACCCAGCGCGGTTTCATCACCGGTGTCATCACCGAGCAGGGTGAGGGATACCTCACCGGCGGGACAACCAAGAAGATGGAAGACGGATCCTTCTATGTCGAAGGTGGACGATACACCACCTGCGACCACCACGATCATCCCCACTTCTACTTCCAGCTGACCCGCGCCCGTATGCGCCCGAAGAAGGATGTCGTCTCCGGTCCGGTCTACATGGTACTGGCAGATGTCCCGCTACCGATCGCCCTCCCCTTCGGCTACTTCCCTTTCAGCAAGGACTACTCCTCGGGCATCATAGTCCCCTCCTTCGGCGACGACTACAACCGAGGCTTCTACCTGCGCGATGGAGGCTACTACTTCGCCATCAACGACAACGTCGACCTCGCCCTGCGCGGAGAGCTTTACACCAAAGGTTCATGGGGCATCTCGGCCCATTCGACCTACGCCAAGCGGTACCGCTATCGCGGCTCTTTCGACATCTCCTACCTCACCACCATCACCGGTGACAAGGATGCTCCCGACTACGCGAAGCAAAACAACTTCCGCGTCGTATGGAATCACTCTCAGGATGCCAAGGCCAACCCCAACATGAGCTTCTCGGCCTCGGTCAACTTCACGACCTCCGGCTATACGCGCAACGATCTCAACTCCTACTACAACAACTCCTTTACCGAAAACACCAAGTCCTCGACCGTCAACATGACCTACCGCTTCCCGGGTACGAAATGGAGCCTGTCGACGACTGCCAACATCACCCAGCGCACACAGGACTCGACATTGGCCGTCTCTTTCCCCAACCTCAACGTCACCCTCTCCCAGCTCGCCCCCTTTAAGCGCAAGGTCTCAGTCGGGGGTGAGAAGTGGTATGAGAAGATTCGAATCTCCTACTCCGGACAGTTTCAGAACTCCCTGACAGCTCGTCAGGACCAGTTCTTCAAGAAGTCCCTCATTCGCGACTGGCGCAACGGCATGAAGCACTACATGCCGGTGTCGGCCACCTTCTCTCTCTTCAAGTATATCAACATCTCCCCCTCCGTCACACTCAACGACCGTATGTACACTTCCCGCATACGGCGCCAGTGGGACCCCAACGCCTCGGCCGAAGTGCGGGATACGACTTACGGCTTCTACAACGTCTTTGACTTCAACGCGTCCCTGAGTTTCGACACCAAGGTCTACGGATTCTTCAAGCCTTGGAAGATATTCGGCGACAAAGTCCAGATGATCCGCCACGTCCTGACTCCGACCGTCTCCCTCTCTGCCGCCCCCGATTTCAGCGCACCCGGCTGGGGGGCATATGGACGCTATGATTACATCGACGCTGCGGGAGTCGCTCAGCGTCAGGTCTACCCCTACTACTCCCACACCCTCTTCGGCGGTCCCTCGGCAGGGCGGCAGGGGATCATATCGGTCAATCTGGCCAATAATCTGGAGATGAAGGTGAAGAGCGACAAGGACACTACCGGATATAAAAAGATCTCCCTGATTGAAAACTTCACCATCGGCCAGAGCTACAATTTCGCCGCCGACTCGATGAACTGGAGTAACCTCTCCACATCGATCCTGCTGCGCCTGGTGCGCAACTTCAACCTCAACCTCAACGCTACCTGGGATCCCTACACCTACCGTCTCTCCCCTTCGGGAACCCCCGTGCGTGTCAACGTGCCGCGCTGGAAAGCCGGTAAGGGGTGGGTGAAGCTGGTGTCGACCGGTACATCATTCTCATATACCTTCAACAACTCCACCTTCCGCCGCAAATCCGCTTCAAAGACCACGACGTCCGGCGCCGAAACCGGGGAGTATGATGACGAGGGCATACCCATAGAGGGAGAGGAGGATGTCGACGGCGACGCCTTCGCCACCGCGGCCCGCGCCCGGCGCGAACGCTCACGCAAGGATACCTCCGAGGAGGATGCCGACGGTTATGCCGACTGGGAATGCCCGTGGAGTCTGACCGTCAACTATTCAGTCAACTACGGACTGGGGACATTCAACTACGACAAGATGGACTATAACGGCCGCTTCAACCAGAATCTCTCCTTCTCCGGCAATATCCGGCCGACCAAGAACTGGAACTTCTCCTTCTCCGCCTCCTATGACTTCCAGGCCAAGAAGATAGCCTACATGAACTGCTCCATCTCGCGAGACCTGCACTGCTTCACAATGTCGGCCTCCATAGTCCCTGTGGGGCCCTACAAAAGCTATAACTTCCACATCGCAGTCAAGTCCTCACTCCTCTCTGACCTCAAATACGACAAGCGGTCATCCTCCGCCAACGGCATCAATTGGTATTGATTTCAAATAAAATTTTGTCGTTTAAGCACTTTTTATTAACTTTGTGCAATCATTGGATCTATGACCCGCTCACTGCTGGAAATACTCGAGTCGTCAGCACGTCATACAGACGCGCTGACGACTCGATTAAAGGCTCTCATGGAGGAGAACGAGCAACTGCGCTCCCAAGTCGCCGACCTCGACGACCGTCTCGCCCAAGCCTCGGCAGAGCGTGACCGAGCCCTCAGGGATGTAGAGTATCTCACCCTCTCTCATCGTCTCGCCGATAATCCCGAGGCTCTCGTCAGCGCCCGCCGTGAAGTAGCCCGTATGATTCGTGTCGTAGACCGATGTATCACTCTCCTCAAAGACGACCCGCAACTATAGCATGGGTTGATATGAACGACTCCGACAAAGTTAAGATCTATATACATATAGCCGGCCAGCGCATCCCGCTCTCCATCGATCCGGACCGCCAGGGTGTCGCACGGCGCGCCGAGCGCGAGGTCACCGAACTCATCACCTCGTGGCGAAACCGCTTCCCGGCTAAGACCGATATGGAGATCCTCGCCATGGCGGCTTATCAGTTCGCCTCCTACTTCGGCGAACTCCGCGACCGCGTGGAAGCCGCGCGTGATCTCGCCCTCCAGATCGATGACCGCCTTGCCGATGCCGTGAATCTCTCCTGAGTCCTCACTGCCGACAGCCCGTATGTCACAGTCCGTCCGTCTCCATCCCAGAGTTAGTTGCATCTATTAACTGACTATAACATCTAAAACCACTGTAACACATACACATGGAGACAACTATATGGATCATCATCGCCATCGCAACCGCCATCATCGGTTTCCTGGTTGCCATGACGATGAGCAAGAGATCAGCCCGTTCCCAGGCTAATCTCATACTTGACGAGGCCCGCCGCGCCGGCGACGTCCTCAAAGAGAAGAAAATTCTTGAAGCAAAAGAGGAGGAAATCAAGCTCCTCAACGATGCCGAGCGTTCGATCAATTCCCGATTGCAGAAGGTTCAGGCTTCCGAGTCTGCCGCCAAGCAGCGCGACATGCAGCTCAAGCAGCAGCAGGGAGAGCAGAACCGACGTAAGAAGGAACTCGACAACATGCGCCACGAACTCGATCACCGTCAGTCTATGCTCGACCGCCGGGATGAGGATCTCAACCGCATAGAAGACGAGATTCAGGAGCTTCACCTCAAAGCCCAGCAGGAGCTGGAGCATATCTCCGGCCTCTCAGCCGACGAGGCGCGCGAGAAACTGGTCGAGGGACTCAAGGCCGAGGCCCGCACAGCCGCCCAGGGATACATCAACGATATCATGGATGACGCCAAGATGACCGCCAACAAAGAGGCCAAGAAGATCGTGGTCCAGGCCCTGCAGCGTGTAGCCACCGAGACAGCCGTGGAAAACTCCGTCACAGTCTTCCATATCGACAATGACGAGATCAAGGGGCGCATCATCGGTCGCGAAGGTCGCAATATCCGCGCTCTGGAAGCGGCTACCGGCATCGAGATTATCGTCGATGACACCCCGGAGGCAATCGTCCTCTCCGGCTTCGACCCGGTGCGCCGCGAGATCGCCCGCCTGGCCCTCCATCAACTTGTCGTCGATGGCCGTATCCACCCGGCCCGCATCGAAGAGGTCGTGGCCAAGGTGCGCCGTCAGGTCGAGGAGGAGGTCATCGAGACCGGTAAGCGCACTGTCATCGATCTCGGTATTCACGGCCTGCATCCGGAGCTTATCCGCATGGTCGGTAAGATGAAATATCGCTCCTCCTACGGTCAGAACCTCCTGCAGCACTCCCGCGA
>CAMWHX010000080.1 GCA_947174155.1 uncultured Porphyromonadaceae bacterium | reverse complement strand
GACCAAGAAAAACCTCCCGCGCGGACGCTGGCGCTACCTCACTCAGGAGGAGGTCAACTTCCTGCGCATGGGTTCTTTTGAGTAAAACCGTATATATCACTATTTATAATGAAAGATATAAGACGTGCCACTGTGGCACAACTGATGGCAGACCCCGATAAGTATGTCGGCACCGAAGTCGACGTCAAGGGGTGGGTGCGCACTCGCCGAGGCAACAAGAACGTGCAGTTTGTGGCCCTCAACGATGGCTCCACCATCAAGAATCTTCAGATTGTCTTCGACCTGTCGAAGTTTTCCGAAGAGGACTTGAAGCGTGTCGGCACCGGCAGCTCAATCCATGTGCAGGGGCTTCTTGTGGCCTCACAGGGTAAGGGACAGAGTGTTGAGGTGCAGGCAGAGGAGCTGGAAATCTACGGCACTGCAGGCGCCGACTATCCCCTCCAGAAAAAGGGGCATACCCTGGAGTTCCTGCGCGAGAAGGCTCATCTGCGCCCCCGTACCAATACCTTCGGGGCCGTCTTCCGCCTTCGCCACGCCATGGCCTATGCCATTCACAAATTCTTCAACGACAAAGGCTTCTACTACTTTCACACTCCCCTGATCACAGCCAGTGACTGCGAGGGAGCCGGGGCGCAGTTCGCCGCCACTACTCTTGACCTCAACGACCTTCCCCGCACTGAGGATGGAAAGGTGGATTTCAGCAAGGACTTCTTCGGCAAGCAGGCCTGTCTGACTGTGAGCGGTCAGCTCGAAGGTGAGCTCGGTGCCACTGCACTGGGTTGCATCTACACTTTCGGACCTACATTCCGCGCCGAAAACTCCAACACTCCGCGTCACCTCTCGGAATTCTGGATGATCGAGCCGGAGATGGCCTTCTACGAGATCGCCGACAACATGGATCTTGCCGAAGAGTTTATCAAGTACTGCATCCGCTACGCCCTTGACAACTGTATGGATGACCTGGAATTCCTTCAGGAGCACTTCGACCATGAGCTGATCGAGCGTCTGCGTTTCGTGGTAGACAATGACTTCGTGCGTCTCCCCTACACAGAGGGTATCCGTATCCTGGAGGAGGCTGTCAAGAATGGCAAGAAGTTTGAGTTTCCCGTCTATTGGGGCGTGGACCTCGCCTCCGAGCATGAGCGTTATCTCGTCGAGGAGCACTTCCACAAGCCTGTCATCCTGACCGACTATCCCAAGGAGATCAAGGCTTTCTATATGAAGCTCAACGACGACGGAAAGACCGTCAAGGCGATGGACGTCCTCTTCCCCAAGATCGGCGAGATCATCGGTGGTTCACAGCGTGAGGAGGACTACGACAAACTGAAAAACCGTATCGACGAGCTCGGCCTGACCGGTATGGACTGGTATCTCGACACCCGTCGCTACGGCACCGTGCCTCACTCCGGCTTCGGACTGGGATTCGAGCGTCTGCTCCTCTTCGTCACCGGTATGCAGAACATCCGCGACGTCATCCCCTTCCCCCGCTATCCGGGCAACTGTGAATATTGATCATAAGACATTTACCCCAGAAAAGAAGGCTGCTTCCGTATGTGAAGCAGCTTTTTTGTTCTCATATTTTGCTATTAAAAAAAATAGCATTATCTTTGTAAGCCTAAAAGCAGATAATGAAATATAATGAATTGCATCGAAAGTTGAAGAAAGCCGGCTGTTATCAGACGGGTGAGACGCGTAACGGTCATCCGGAATGGTATAGCCCTCTTACAGATCAATATTTTACCACGGGAGCACATGGTAAAGAGGAGGTCGCATCAGGTACCTTGCGAAATATCATGAAGGCGTCCGGCATAAAGTAATGAAATAAAATGTAAAAAAATGATAGATGTAAAAGCATACGTTTCCAGAGAGAAGGATGGATCATATTCGATTTATGTGGATGAGAAGGCCCCTATCAATTATGGTCTGGTAGGGGAGGGCAAGACAGTAAAAGAGGCTATGGATGATTGGAACAGTACGTACAACGCCATGAGAGAAAGTTACAATAGGAAAGGAAAACAATTTGTGGAAGCTAATTTCACTTTTGTTTATGATGTTCCATCTTTTCTCTCATTTTACAGTGGCCTGATTTCGTTTAAAGGACTATCAAGGGTTACAGGTATTTCCGCGGGACAACTCTCACAGTATGCGACGGGGTATCGTAAACCCTCGCTTAAAACCACTGCGAAGATTCAAAACGGGTTAAAATCCATAGGGCGTGAATTGAGCCAGGTGTCTTTATTGTGAATACTTTAAGATGGAATTTGACAACACTGCTGTTATTTATAATAGCAGTGTCAGTGCGAGCACAGAGCGATTCCTTGCGGGTGAGCGTCGTCACCTGTTCGCCGGGCCCGGAGATATACGAGCTGGTCGGTCACACCGCCATACGGGTTCAGGGTCCCGGACTTGACTCCATATGGAATTACGGTCTGTATGACTTCAGGCAGCCTAATTTCGTCTATCGCTTCGTCAAGGGGGAGACAGACTATATGGTAGCCGGATACCCCTTTGAGTGGTTTCTGCCCGAGTATATCTCTCGCGGTTCAAAGGTCACGGAGCAGACCCTAAACCTGACTCCCGAGGAGGCTGCGAAGCTACACAAGCTGTTACAGAGGGAGTCCCTCCCGGCCAATCGTGTATACCGCTATAACTATGTGCTCGACAACTGTGCCACCAGAGTGCGCGACCGTATAGATGACGCTCTCGGCGCGCCCGCTCAGTATGCCGACACAGTCCGTTACGGTACCTTCCGCCGGTCAATGCGGGCTCATCACCGCAACTACCCCTGGTATCAGTTTGGTATCGACCTTGCCCTCGGCAGCGGTATCGACCGCCCCGTGTCGGCTCGCGAGGAGATGTTTGCCCCTACGGTCTTCGAAAAGGCCCTCCACGAGGCGCGGCGACCCGACGGACGACCGTTGGTGCGTGAGACCCGGATTCTCGTTGAGGGCACCAATAGTGCCATACTCCCCCCGACACCGTGGTGGGAGACCCCGACCGCCGTCAGCATCCCGGTCCTCATTCTGCTCGGAGGAGTGTGTGTTTATGATGTCATACGCAAGCGCCTGACGAGGTGGGTCTACTGCGTGTGGTACACTCTGCTTGGACTCGCCGGATGTCTCATAGCCTTCCTCGTCTTTGTCTCCTCTCACGAAGCCACATCTCCCAACCTACTCCTCATATGGCTCAATCCGTTGCAATTCATCGGAGCCGTCTGTGTGTGGCCCGGGCGAACACGCATGGCTGCTATCCTTGTGGCTTGGTATAACTTTGTGATTGTCGGTGGTCTCCTCATAGCGTGGCCACTGGTTACGCAGAGCACCTCCCCCGCTGTCCTCATCCTGATGGGAGCTACCGCCATGTTGGGCGCTACGTATACCCATGTGGTGGGGAGAGATGATAATAAGCAGGTCTGACACAATAAAAGGGGATAAATGGAGTTTACTCTCTAAGATACCGTTATGAATCGTCTTCTGATATCCGTCATCTGCGGTCTGGTGACAATCACCACTGTCACCCAGGCCCACGCTGCGAAGCCTCGCCTCGTGGTGGGGATTGTCGTAGACCAACTCCGCACGGATTATCTGGAGCATCTTCGCGACAAGTTTGGCGAAGATGGATTCAAGCGCTTGATGGATAAGGGAGTGATGCTCGAGGATATCGACTTTAATGTCGACGGACTCGACAAGGCCTCTGCCACGGCCATGCTCTACACCGGTGCCTATCCTTCGGTCAACGGTGTTCCCTCGGCTACCATATATGATCCTCTGGCCCGCGCCCCGAAGGCCGTATTGACGGATCAGGGGGTGATGGGTAACTTTACGACCGATACTTACAGTCCGGCTTCGCTACGCCTTTCGACCATCAGCGACGAACTGGTCATCGACGGACTCGGGGCCCCCCAGGTGTACAGCATCGCTACGGACCCGGCCCAGTCGCTCATAATGACCGGCCACGCCGGCACGTCAGCCTTCTGGCTTGACGACAACACCGGAAAGTGGGCTACCACCACATACTTCAAGGAGGTACCGCGTCTGATGACGCGTCGTAACTACGACCGCCCACTTAGCGCTCGCCTTGACACCATGAAGTGGGGACATCATAAGTTCCCGCGTGCCGACAGGGAGGTCTACCGTATGTATTCCCTCTCCCCGCTGGCCAATGATGAGGTCACCGACATAGCCATAGACTATCTCAAGCAGATCAAGCTCGGCGCCCGCAACGGGTCTCCGACGGATATGCTCAACGTCGGCTATACGGCCGCTCCATGGCCCTATGACTCAAAGGCCGACATACGCACTGACCTGGAGGATTCATACATCCGACTCGATGCGCAGCTCGAACGCCTGTTCGAGTCAATCGATCGGTATGTAGGGCTCGATCAGACAGTGATATTCCTCTCCTCGACAGGATATTACAACGATACCTCGATGCCCGAAGGGCGATTCCGCATACCGACGGGGGAGGTCTCGATGAAGCGTGCCATATCCCTGCTCAACGCTTATTACAGCGCCCGCTACGGGGGAGATACATACGTAGACGGTTATCATGACGGCTATATATATCTTGACCACAAGACGCTGGAGAAGCGGGGAGTAGCCCCGGGAACTGCTGCTGCCGAAGGACGTGACTTCCTGAGCAGGATGAGCGGAGTCGCAGGAGTCTACACCCTGAGCGACATACTCTCTCAAGGTTCCCCGGCGCTGGCGAAAATGCGTCTGGCGACCGACGCCTCCACCGCCGGAGACATACGCTTGGAGTTCACGCCCGGCTGGACTGTCAACGATGATACCCGTTTCCCCGCAGACCGTCAGCCGGTAAGACTGGGAAGCTACCGCACCCCCGCCTTCATACTGGCTCCCGAGCTTGAGCCGAAGCGCATAGGTGTCCCCGTGGACGCCACGGCCATTGCCCCGACGCTGGCCAACGTAATCCGTATACGAGCCCCGAACGGCGCCGCGACGGCGCCTCTCGGCCTCTGACCGAGGGTGTAAGATGACACTGCGGACCCGGTTTCGCCCGGTAAGGTGAGACTTTCAGTAGTGTCGGGAGGTATTAGTGCCTCCTATATTTCCTCATGTCAATAATTTATGCTAACTTTGCACCCAAAAGCAACCCGTCGCCGCTCAGCGGTGGCGATTAAGACCATATAAATGGGATTCAGCAACATACTTAAGAAGATATTCGGCGACCAGAGCGAGCGCGCAGTGCGTCCCCTCTGGAACCGACTGAACAACGAGATCAACCCCATCTCCGAGCAGATCCGCGA
>CAMWHX010000079.1 GCA_947174155.1 uncultured Porphyromonadaceae bacterium | reverse complement strand
GGGATCCAGCATGCCCTTCATGGCAGCTTCCACATCCTCGATGGCCTGGTAAATCACGGAATAGAGACGTATCTGCACACCCTCGCGCTCGGCATCGCGACGTGCAGCCTGCGACGGACGCACCTGGAAACCGATGATGATGGCATCCGAGGCGGCGGCCAGTGTGACGTCGCTCTCCGAGATGGCGCCGACACCCTTATGAAGCACGTTGACCTGGATCTCGGGGGTCGAAAGCTTGATGAGTGCGTCCGAGAGGGCCTCGATGGAGCCGTCGACGTCACCTTTGACCACGAGGTTGAGCTCGTGGAAGTCGTCGAGGGCACGGCGGCGGCCAAGCTCTTCGAGTCCGGGGCGCTTCTTGGTGCGCAGTCCCAACTCACGTTGCAGCTGCTCGCGCTTGCCGGCGATCTCACGGGCCTCCTGCTCGGTCTCGAGCACGTTAAACGTGTCACCGGCAGCGGGAGCACCGTTAAGACCTAAGATGAGCACGGGAGTAGCCGGACCGGCCTCCTTGACGCGTTGGTTACGCTCGTTGAACATCGCCTTGATCTTGCCGTAGTGTGTGCCGGCCAGGATGACGTCACCTACGCGCAGCGTGCCGTTCTGAACCAGGACGGTAGCCACGTAGCCGCGGCCCTTGTCGAGTGAGGATTCGATGACCGAACCGATAGCCATACGGTTGGGATTAGCCTTGAGGTCGAGCATCTCGGCCTCAAGCAGGACCTTATCCATGAGCTCCTCGACGCCGATACCCTTCTTGGCGGAGATATCCTGGCTTTGATACTTGCCGCCCCACTCCTCGACGAGATAGTTCATGCCGGCGAGCTGCTCCTTGATCTTGTCGGGGTTGGCGGCCGGCTTGTCGATCTTGTTGATGGCAAAAACCATGGGGACACCGGCTGCCGAGGCGTGGTTGATGGCCTCGATGGTCTGAGGCATCACGTCGTCGTCGGCGGCGACGATGATGATGGCAAGGTCAGTGACCTTGGCACCACGGGCACGCATGGCGGTGAAGGCCTCGTGGCCGGGGGTGTCGAGGAAGGTGATGTGGCGTCCGTCGTTGAGCTTGACGTTGTAGGCACCGATATGCTGGGTGATACCGCCGGCCTCGCCGGCGATCACATTGGCGTTGCGGATATAGTCGAGCAGCGAGGTTTTACCGTGGTCGACGTGGCCCATGACGGTCACGATCGGCGGACGGGGGAGGAGATCCTCCTCAGCGTCCTCCTCGGTGGCGATGGCCTCCGACACCTCGGCGCTGACATACTCGGTGGTGAAACCGAACTCTTCGGCCACGATGTTGATGGTCTCGGCATCGAGACGCTGGTTGATCGACACCATCACGCCGAGGTTCATGCAGGTGGCGATGACGTTGTTGACAGGGACGTCCATCATCTGGGCCAGGTCATTGGCTGTGACGAACTCGGTCAGTTTGAGGATGCGGCTCTCGGCTGCCTCGCGTTCAGCGGCGGCGAGCTCGCGGTTGTGGATCTCCTCGCGCTTCTCCTTACGCCACTTCACTGACTTCTTGGTCTGCTTCGTGGTCAGGCGCGCCAGGGTCTCCTTGACCTGCTTCTGCACGTCATCGTTGTTGACCTCCTGACGGTGTTGCGACTGGTTGCCGCGTCCGTTACCCTGGCGGTTGTCGCCGCGGCGGTTGCCGCCACGGTTGTTGCGGTCATCCTGACGGCCGCTGCGTCCCTGGCGGTCACTCCCCTGGGCACCACGCTGATTGCGGCCGGAGCCGGAGTTGTCGGTACGCTTGTCAGTGCCCTGAGCGGAAGCCTTGTCGATGTCGACTTTCTCCTTGCCGATACGCTTGCGGCGCTCGCGACCATTCTGGCCGGCGGTCCCGGCTTGTCCGGCGCGTTCGCGTCGACGGTCCTCTTTACTCTTCTTCTTGGGTCGTGTCGACTGGTTGAGGGCATCGAGGTCGATGGTGCCGACTACGCGCAGGTGGGGCTTTTCGGTGGTCGTGCCGAGACGGAATACGTTGGAGGCAGGAGCTTCGGCCTGGACCTCGGGGGTTGTCTCAGCCTTGGGAGCCTCCGCTTTGGGGGCGTCGGCCTTGGGAGCCTCCACCTTCGGAGCTTCCGGTCGGGGAGTCTCTACCTTCGGAGTCTCAGGCTTGGGGGCTTCTGCCTTCGGAGTTTCGGGAGCCTTTACGGCTGCTTTGGGCACCTCCGCCTTAGGAGCGTCAGTCTTAGGGGCTTCGGCGGCGGGAGCCTGCGCCTTCGGGGCTTGTGTCCCCTTCTGGGGGTCGGCGCCACGGTTCTTGCGCTCATCGCGACCGTGGCGGTTCTTACGGTCATCGCGACGGCCGTGGCGAGATGAGGACTGGATGGTGTCCAGGTCGATCTTGCCGAGGATACGGGGGCCCTGGGGACGCGATGTCAGACCGTCGGCTGAATTGGTATCTGCCTTGGAGGGCTTGCGGGTTGTGGTGAACGCCTGCGACTGGGCCTTGATGTCGCGGTCTTTACTGAACTCGCGTTTGAGCAGGGCGACGGCATCCTCCTCGATTCGGGCGTTGGGGTTGCCGGCGTCTACCTCTATGTTGTGTTTGCGCAGGAACTCTGCGACGGTACTCAGACCGACGTTGAGTTCTTGGGCGATTTTATTGAGTTTAGTTCGCATACTTGGGTTTTAGTGCTGGGATGAGTGAGTGTTATGAGGGGAGAGGAGACGGGGGAGAGAGGGAGCGGGTCACTCTTCGAACTCAGCCTGCAGCACGCTCTTGACGTGCTCCAAGGTGTCGTCTTCGAGGTCAGCCTGGTCCAGAATGTTCTGGGGAGCGTTGAGCACGGCCTTGGCGGTGGCGAGTCCCAGGTCTTTGAGCGCCTCGATTACCCAGTCGTCGATCTCGTCGCGGAACTCATCCAGGTAGATATCCTCCTCATCCTCGGTGATGTCGCGGTAGACGTCGATGGTGTAGTTGGTCAGCATCGAGGCCAGGCGTATGTTGAGACCCTCCTTACCGATGGCCAGAGAGACCTCCTCGGGGTGGAGGAAGACCTCAGCCTTGCGCTCCTCCTCGTTGACGCGGATTGATGTCACCTTGGCGGGGGAGAGGGCGCGCTGGATGAAGAGCTGGGGGTTGGAGGTATAGGAAATGACGTCGATGTTCTCGTTGCGCAACTCGCGGACGATGCCGTGGATACGGCTACCCTTGATGCCGACGCAGGCGCCCACGGGGTCGATGCGGTCATCGTAGCTCTCGACGGCTATCTTGGCGCGACGGCCGGGGATGCGGGCTACGGATTTGATGGTGATCAGACCGTCGTGGATCTCGGGCACCTCCTGCTCGAAGAGACGGCGCAGGAAACGCTCGTCGGTGCGCGAGAGGATGATCTTGGGGTTATTGTTGGGGTTATCCACACGTTTCACGATGGCGCGGACCATGTCTCCCTTATGGAAGAAGTCGCCCGGTATCTGCTCCTCCTTGGGGAGGATGAGCTCGTTCTGCTCCTCGTCGAGCAGGAGCATCTCGCGTTTCCAGATCTGATGCACCTCTCCGGTGAGCACCTCTCCCTCCAGTTCCTTGAACTTGGAGAAGATAGCGTCTTTCTGCAGGTCCAGGATCTTGGACTGCAGTGTCTGGCGCAGGTTGAGGATGGCACGGCGGCCGAATTTCTCGAAGAATATCCGCTTGGCTACCTCCTCTCCGATCTCACACTCGGGGTCGATTTCGCGCGCTTCGGTCAGACCGATCTGCAAGTCCTTGTTGTCGACTTCGCCGTCGGCCACGACGGTGAGGTTCTGATAGATCTCGCAGTCTCCCTTGTCAGGATTCATGATGACGTCGAAGTTTTCATCGGAGCCAAACATCTTGGCCAGCACGTTGCGGAATGATTCCTCCAGCACGCTGATCATTGTGGTCTTGTCAATGTTCTTGAGTTCTTTGAACTCAGCGAACCTGTCGACCATATTGACGGTCTCTGCTTTCTTTGCCATGGTGATGTGTGTGTGGTATGTTTTTATCGTGTGGTTTATATTTGTCTTGGTTGGGTCGGGAGGAGGGATATCTGCTGCGCCGGTATCTCTCTCCCCGGGAATATCAGAATTTAAGGAGGTAGCTGACTCGCTTGGCGTCTTCGTAGCTCATGCGTACGGGCACGTCTTCCACCACGGGACGCTTGGCACCCTCATGGCGTACCTTCTCCTGAGTGATGACGGTGAAGCCTGTGTCGTCACACTCGCTGAGGATACCGTGCATCTTGCGGCCATCCTTGGTGAGGACCTCGACCTCGTGGCCGATATTCTTCTCGTATTGGGCTTTCACCTTGAAGGGGGAAGTCAGTCCTGCAGAACCGACTTCCAGCTCATAATCCTCCACGTCGCGGTCGAAGGCCTCCTCTATCTCGCGCGTCAGGCTTATGCAGCGGTCGAGCGACGCGGCACCGCGGGTGTCAATCTCCACTGTGATTTCATTCGCAGGTGTGACTTTAAGGTCTACCAGGAAGTAGTCGGAGCCGGCGAGGCGTTGCTCGATGAATGTGCGCAGGGCGTTGTTGTCTATCATAGGATTTATATTTTTCTTCTTGATTGTCTTGATTATTTTCCGGTTATCCTTTTCGCGCCTGCGTGCCGTGTGTGAGGAGGTTCGCGCCGGTCGGCGGCGCGGGTCTCCGCGTAGCGTAGGGGTGAAAAAAGCGGAGAGGACTTGCGTCCCCTCCGGAATACGATACAAAGTTACGAAATTTTTCCCATATTTCCCAATCCTGCCATCACTATCGCGACGGGTCAGGATATAATTAATATTTATTAACTCTTATTGACAATTATTGTGATAATATAACCCTGGATTCAGACCATCTCCACGTCGAGATCGGTCAGGAGTTTTCCGAGCTCGGGGTTATTGTCTACGGCACGGCGCAGGAATTCCTGCGGGGCGAGCATGCGGTCGGTATCTTGCGAGGCGTCGATGACCACGTTCAGAGTGAAGTCATCATTCCTGAGATAGTCACGCAGGAAGCCGGTCAGTTGATTGATCTCGGTGTCAAAGGCTGTCTTCTGCGGGGGGGTGGCTACGGTCAGGGTATAGCCTCCCTCGCCGGTGGCTACGGGGAGGGCTACGCGCATGGTGGTCGTCAAGATCTGCTGCTCGGGATTAGCTTCGATGAATGCCTCCCAAGCCTGCCGGAGACGCTCGGGAGTGATCGGTTCGCTGCGGTGGGTGAGGCCGGAGCCTACAGTAGCTTCCGCGTCGGCAGTGTCGCTGATACTGATGGTCGACTTGCGGCGCACGCGGCGGCGTGGGGCAGAGCCGGTATCAGCAGTATCGGGTG
>CAMWHX010000078.1 GCA_947174155.1 uncultured Porphyromonadaceae bacterium | reverse complement strand
TTCGAGAACTGCATGAAGAGGTCCGGATATCCGGCATAGAGACAGGTGGCGATACCGTTTTCCACCTCGCGTGTGCCTTTGTTGATGACATCGTTTTCCACTACCAGGTCATTGGCACCGCGGAAGGCCAGGAAGGGTCTGAACTGCAGCGTAGTCTCGGAGTGCGCGTCTACGAGAGTATACTTGATGAGAATACGGTTTTCATGTGAGATAAAGACCTTCTCCTTGGTGAGTATTACGCCCCCCACACGGTAGGTCACCGTGGGCACGGACTCGCAGTCAAACTGGCGGATATACTTGTGACCGTTGGGAGAAAAGACGTTATAGTCATATTGGTGGAGGCCCAGATTGAAGGGGGCACCGTGCTGAATGACAGTCTCGTCGAGCGAAGATAGAAGCACGTGTGCCTTGTCGTCCATCTCCGGGATTGGGATGACGAGCAGACCGTGCTGCTTGCGTGTATTGCACCCTACGATAGAGGTGCAATGATAAGCCCCCGACTTATTGGTACGCAGCATTTCCTTGTGGAGAGACTGCTCCAGGTTGATCATGAGGCTCTTGTCAAATTTCAAGTAACTCATAAAGGTTATAGATTGCGCAGTAAAGGTTCTTCTATAAAGATTGAATCATAACTGTCGTCAAGCACCCCCGGGGGGTCCTGTGGCAACCGTTATGCAAAGGTATGGTTTTTATCGCAATTTTGCAAGCAAACCGCTAAGATTATATTTGCCCTGTTTAAAATTTGATATGTTATGCACGGAAAGTGATAGTGATTGCAAGCAGGAGCCTCACGACTTGGACATCATACCCGACTGCTCGGGTAGCGTGAGATCCTTCACGAGCACCCCGTCACACTCTGTGTATATACCGGCGAGGAGGGTGTCGAGACGCTTCAAGGCTCCGGAGTAGAGTTTGTGGAAACGAGGGATGAAATCACTCTCACCGACTGTGTCGAGACGCGCCAGGAGTTCACCGACTGACAGAGTTGCACTCTCGACGGCAGGCGCCACACCAAACTTGCCACCCTCCAGCACCACATAATATATCAATCGGGCAGTGTGAAGTGCTTCACACAGACGGTTGACAATCCTGATAGGCACATCATATTGCGAGGAGATATCGTTGACCGTTAGGGGCTTCCTGCCGGCCAACTGGCGTTCCACTATTATGGCCATCACCACGACTGCCAGACGTCGCTTATAGTCATTGGATATCGTGCTGACGTCACCAAGAAAGTTGTAGGTAAAGACGTTTTGAAGCGAGTAGGTAAGCACGCAACCCGAGAGAAGGATGAGCCATGAGAGTTGCAGCCAGATCAGCAGTAGCGGGAGGAAGGAGAAGGAGCCGTAGATCGCATTGTATTTAGACACGTAGATCTGACCGTTGACGAAGAGTAGTTGAAGAATCTGAAAGGCTATGGCACATAGACCCCCCGCGATGGCAGCATACTTGAACTCCACCTTCGTGTTAGGTATCAGGCAGAAAGATAGGGAGAAGGATATCCAGGCCAGGAAGAGGGGCACCAGTTCCAGGATCAGATTTATGACGGGGGTGAGAAAGGTGAGATGCAGATTGTCGTCGATTGTCGTCGACATAAAGATGCTGATACCGGAGGAGCACACCATGAGGACGGGGACCATAAGACATATGGCTATATAGTCGGTCACCTTCTGATACAGAGTGCGGTCGCGCCTGATATCCCAGATACTGTTGAAGGCATCCTCAATACTCGACATCAGTGAGATCATCGTCCACAATAAAACCACTATGCCGATACCGACGAATAGACCTTGAGAAGCTTCTTTCAGATAGGAATCCACAAATCCCAGCGCGAAAGATATCATCTTCTCTTGCGCCGGGAAATAGTTGTAGAGCGACTGCTCCAAAATATTTTGGAAACCGAAACCGCGTCCGATTGCAAACAGCAGTGCGAAGGCCGGCACCAAAGCCAGTACGGTGCTGTAAGTAAGAGACATCGATTTGATCTGTAGATTTCGGTCGGCAAAGGAGCTGAAAGCCAGATTGCCTGTCTTCACGATACGCACCCAGACGCTCGTACTGGTGTCATCCCAGACACCGCCGGTGACATATTGATACCAGTTGCGGGCTTTAAGCGAGAGGCGGGAGAATAGTGAGTGTGGTTTCATAGCGGAAGAATAAGGGGGTAGAGTGAAGTTTACTCTTGAAGTGAAAGAGGGGGGTCTAAGCACCCTCGGGAGAATAAAAAAAGCGGAGCAGAAGCGCTATAAGCCGGGTTATGTATATCCCACGGGGGATATGCCTGTCATTTATCCAGTCCGTGTGTTGCCACACGGCTCAAGCAGCCTACCCTCCGGCACGGACGGGCCGTCCGTATAGCCGGTATATTTGGCCTTGCAACCCACAGGATGTGCGGCTCCCGATGTCACCATCAGGACCGGTGGGCTCTTACCCCACCTTTTCACCCTTACCGGCGGTCTGTGCCGCCGGCGGTCGTTTTCTGTCACTTATCCCCGGAGTCACCTCCGGCTTTCCGTTAGAAAATGTGGTGCCCTGTGTTGCCCGGACTTTCCTCTTCACGCGCCCGGCGTGAAGCGACAAGCAACGCTTCTGCTCCGCATTATGTCTTATTGACGTCACAAGCGATAATACTTGCGAATCCGACAATTATGAATTATGCATTGTGAATTATGAATTACTAACAGGCTCCGCCTCTTCGGGAGTGTTGGCTTCCTCCGTTGCCTTAGCCTCCTCAACTTCTGTTCGGGCAATGCGCTTGCGTGCGGAGTGATGCGCACCCGCTCCGAGGAGCCCGTTGATCGAGTAGAGTACGAGCAGCACACCGGTGATGATGGTCACAGCATCCGCAATCTTCTCAGGACCAATGATGATCATAGTCACGCCCCCGGCAATGGTCAACCATGGCATGATAAACCATAACCCCGACATCCCACCGACATCGGTAGAGGCGGATGTCAGATTGATTAGCTGAGCCACTCCGACCAGAATCAGCAGAATCGACATGGTGTATATAAGATAGTTGGCGAAGAATCCGGGCATTACTACAAGAAGAATGCCGAAGATAAGGCCACCTACCGAACTGACTCCAAGATACCACGGACGCGACACTCGCTGTCCGTCAGGTCCCTTCCGGCCCTGAAACCCCATGAACAGGAGCACAAGGCTGGGGATGATAAAGAGTATACCGATGATGACGACGATGATCTCGAAGAGATTCGTTCGCCCGGTGAAAACCAGTAGCAACACTCCTATGATAAGAGTGAAGATATAGGTCAACAGATAGTTGCGGTTCGTTTTCATAGCTTATATTTATTAAGATTTACAACTCAATGAAGTTATCTATCTAAGGAATCGTATCCCGCAGAGCGCACTGCACACTCTACTATATATTAAGAAAACGAAATGCACGCTAAAAGTTTAACCCCGTCGGTGATAAAAGTCTTTTTATCCGGTCTCCGGCTCCCGTCAGGGTGTTTCCCCCCCCTGAGGGGAGGGATCGTCCGACTTACCCTTTATGACCCATGTTAGCGCGTATGAAAGCTTCCAGAACGTCTGCCACAGCATCGTCCGAGAGCGACGAGGAGTCGAGAGTCAGGTGATAGTTGGAGGCATCCCCCCACTCGCGCCCCGTGAAGTAGTTGTAGTATTCACGGCGCTGACGGTCGGCCTGCCTCATACGCTCGCGGGCGTTACGCTCCTCACACTCGCCCCGCTCCACGATGCGTCGGAGGCGCACCTCCTCGGGAGCATGAAGAAACAGACTGATCATGCCCGGATGGTCTCGAAGCACGTAGTCGGCGGTGCGCCCCACGAATACGGCTCCCCCCTCCGAAGCGATCTGACGTATGACCTGACTCTGGGCCTGATAGAGACCCTCACGGCCGAGCGTCGGCAAGCCATACTGGTCGCTGACACCGAAGGTGAGACTGAGCAGGCTGCGCAGGGGGGAAGGCCGTTTCTCATCTGCCTCCGAGAGCAGGGCGTGAGGCACCCCCATACGCTCGGCAGCCTCGGCTATCAGCTCCTTATCGTAATAAGGTATGCCGAAACGAGCCGCCAATTCACGTCCTATTCTGCGTCCGCCACCGCCGTATTGACGCCCTATGACTATGATGGGATCCATGTAAATCAGGTAAAATCGTTAAAACTTTCACAAAATTAACGATTTTTCGTGTGATTCAGAAAAGTTTTTGCTATTTTTGCACTATAATCGTTAGAAACATAGATGAACGACATACTGCAACATCCCGAAAGCGATGCCGACGGCATGGCGACGTATGAATATATAGTCAACAATTCCGACACATGTCTCGAGCATATGCCGGCACTTCTTGACAATCTTCGTCGCGCAGACCAGACAGGTCAGTTTCTGGCCAGTACAGCCCGTTTCCTGACAGCTGTCAATCCCGGTGCCTTTTCCTCCTGGATCCCTCTCCTCGTGGAGGGAGCCATAGAGAAGGACCGCGAACGCCGTTATATCGGCTCCCTGCTTGAAGCGATCTGGGGCGCTGACTACAAAGAGCGTGTCGACGAACTCCGATCCACCGACGACAACTTCCGTCGTATTTATAAACGCATTTATCCCGAGAGCGTCATCTGACGCCCGCTAACATTCGGCTATGGCACGATATCACACCCTATTGGCTGCTCTCTTGCTTATCCCCGTCGGTGCTCTCGCCGTCGAAGGTTTTCAGACGGACAGCAGTGTCAAAGTTTCAATATCCAATCCGAAAACTTCCATGACTGATACCATAAAAACCACACGGGAGATACCCGCGGGACCCGTAGTGGAGATGACTACTACCGCCGGTCCGGTGCGCATCAAACTCTATGACGACACCCCCGGTCACCGCGACAACTTTCTCCGACTGGTCAAGGAGGGATATTACGACAATGTCCTCTTCCACCGCGTCATAAAGAACTTCATGGTCCAGACCGGAGATCCCAATTCCAAGGATGCTCCCGCCGGAGCCATGCTCGGAACGGGTGATCCCGGATACACGCAGCCGGCCGAAATCAAGTTTCCGACTCATTACCACCGTCGCGGAGCCCTCGCGGCAGCCCGCACAGGCGATCAGGTGAATCCCGAGAAACGCAGCAGCGGCTCGCAGTTCTATATCGTCACGGGCAGCAAGATGTCGCGCCGTCAGGTTGAGTCCATTCTTAATCGCAAGCTCGATGCCCCCCGTGAGGCAGAGTTTATGCGCCTGCAAGGGGAACACCGCGATGAGATCCTCAATCTCCGACGTGCTCATGACCAGGCCGGTCTTGACTCCCTGCGAGACGTACTTATCAAGGAG
>CAMWHX010000077.1 GCA_947174155.1 uncultured Porphyromonadaceae bacterium | reverse complement strand
TATTCAAAATTCCCGCACCGCACCCTCCCCTCGGTCGGCTCCGAGGCCTCCCGCCCCCCCTCCGGCACCAGACAGCGGCGCACTCTGATTCCACCCGCCGTGCCGGCTCTGCCGTCGAGGGCCTCGCGCACGGCCTCGGCCATCTCGATACCCGCTCCGTAGGTCGGGGCGTAACACCAGATGTCTATCATCGCGCAGTCAGCCGGGCGTCCCGTCTTCACCTGTTCCGACTCCAGGGAGGAGCGGCGGTAGACGATGTAGGGGGCAGTCACCTCCCGGTCAATGTAGACGGGGAAAATCTGAGAGCCGACAATGTCGGTGACCCTCTTCGATGACTCCAGCATCGCGACCACAGCCAGACCCGCGGAGAGGACGCTCTTGTGTTCAGTTGATGCATCCATATCTCAGGGCTATGCGTTGGGTACTGGTCATAAGATAGTTTTTTATCTCATCGTTGATTGTCGCGGCCTGTGACTGCTTTGCCTTCTCGAGGAAGAGGAGGGCAGGCATCCGGCCGGTCGCGGCCATACTCCTCAACGACCTCCTCCTGTTGCGGCGGCGGGCTCGCTGCATGGTGCCGTCCTCAGCCCACATCAGCACCGGTTTCTCGAGTCCCCGGCGGTTGGTGTGGTATCCTTTGGCTCCCTTGCCCCGCCCCTTGGTGCCGACGGTGACACGGAAACCGGGAGTGTTCCTGAAGACCAGGAGGCGCACCCCCTTCTCCAGATCGCGCGAGGTGTGGATCCCGCTCCGGCGGAGCTCACTGATGGCGGCATTGCGAAATTTCCGCCCGGCTATCCGGTAATGCCCCTTCAGGGCCTGTATCCTCCGGCGCGGGCTCATCTGCTCCCACATGCGTCGGAACCTGTCATCATCGTATTCTATCGTCCTGGCCATGGTGTCAGTTGTTTTCCTTACGGCAGTAGAGTGTCAGGAATCCACGCTCATGATTGGGGACCACGTTAGAGACCCTCATCATCGGCGTGCATCCGCATTCGCGCACCCTCCACCCCTCCCCGATGGCGTGACGGATCCGGACGTTGTAGACGGCATCATAGGCCGGAAAGGCCTCATCCGCCTCAACCCGCAGACGTCCCGAATACTTCACCCGTTCTGCACGGGCCCATCCCGCCTCCACCCATTTGGCTGTCTCCTGACCGAAACCGTCGCGTTTCCGCTCGGGACGCCACACCGTCAGGCGTGTCCTCATTCGTCCGGCTATCATGGGGCGTTGCGGCTTAGTCTGCGAAAAGGTGAAAGCAGGGTTTCGACTCCGTAGGGGGGGGGTGATTGTGTCCCGCTCACCGCCGCTTCCCTCTGGTTGTACCAGTGGGCGGCAAGCATCAGCACGGCGTGACGCACCGGGGGACGAAGGCCGGTCCCGTCACAGAGTTCCTCGATCGGGCGATGGGTATGAAGCGCCACCCACTCCTCGGCGGCATCGAGAAGCCCCTGCAGGTATTCATCCTCGTCACCGCGCAGGTCATCAGGCACACCCGGACAGTCGTCCGAGTATGTCTGATGGCGCAGCAGGTCAAGAGGTGTCAGCGACATGGCGGTCAGGATTTGGCTACCTTACCGAGCAGGAAGGCCTCGGGGCGCAGGGTCTTGGTGCCGAAGTCGGCATTGAGCACGAAGTCCACCGAATCCTTGCGGGCCTTGCTGTACGGATCCACGATGAATCGCATCTGGCCGAAGGTGCCCAGGGGCTGATAGGTCCAGTCTCCCAGACCGATATACTCGGTGTAACTCTGCACCTCGTAGATCTTGTCCTTGACCGGCTTGGCAATCTCATCGGTGGATGTCACCACGGCCTCGATCTTGTCACCCTCGGCGAGGGTGTAGTCGGTGAAGGCGGTGCCGCTGTATTTCTTGTAGGTCCTTGTCACGTCACGCATCTCGTTGGAGGTAAAGACGGGAATCCCGGCGATCTTGCCACCCTGAAGGATGGGGAGGAAGATCCCGTCCTTGTTGATCGGTGTCACCTCCAGGATGGCGGCCATGGACTTGGTCATGGTGAAGCAGAGGTTGTCACCCTCGATCCCGGTCTCCAGCACCTTGGCCTTCATCAGGGCGAGTTCCTTGGCCGTGGGTACGGCTGAAAGCGTCTCCGGTGCCTTGGTCATTCCGCAGAAGGGACCGTGAAGGTGTGTCGCACCGTTGACAAGGTCACGGGAGAGGAGCACACGGTTGATCAGCCGGGAGACGGCCTTGGGGAGGACCTTGCGCACGATCATCTCGATGACGCCGTTGGTCTGCGTGATGCTCTGGTTGGTCAGAGGTATGGCCACACCGACACGCTCAGGCGAAGCGGTCAGCTTGCTGAAGGGTATCTTGGAGTCGGAAAGCTCCACACCTTCACCGGCCACCGTGGCCTCGATCATCTCGTAGACGGGCCATACAAACTCACCCGAGAGACCCGTGGGCATCGGCAAGCCGAGCTTATGAATCAGAATGCCCTCCTCCAGGGGCTCGAGGATATCCTGAACGTTGATGGGCACCAGACCGCCGGAGGCGGCATCACCTACCATCATCAGATCGCGCACCAGCACGATCTCCGTCTTGACGTTGTTGCGCACGTTGTCACGGATGATCTCCTCAGCCTGACGGCGCATGTTGGGGTTGGCCCGCTCGAGGTCCATCGTCATCGCGCGCAGACGCTGCTCGAGGTTGCGGATCTCACGGGCCAGACTGTCGGCCTCAGCCTGCTCGGCCTCGGTCAGGTCTCGCTTCTCATTCTCGGCACGGTCATAGATCTCGAGCTGACGGTCACGGGCCACCTGGGCGGCCTCGGTCAGTTCGCGCACCTTCATATAGCTCTGGTTGCTGCTCTTCTTCTTCGACATTTCGTTTAAATATTTTGTGATTTCAGTTCTCTGGTCATACGGCGCACATGCACCGGGGCGATCGCCGCGGGATCATCCTCCGGCTCCTTTGCCCCCTCTTTAACCTCCTCCCTCTCCCCGATGGCCGAAAGGGCGTCTCGCATCTCCACCGAGGTGGAGGGATAGGCGGGATCAGGTGTCAGGGTGAAGTCGTAGATCCCGGTCATGCGTCTCACCCGGCACACCATCCGTTTCTTGCCGTCGCTCCCGCTCTCTGTGGTGACCTCGACGTGGTCACGGTCACGGTATCTGGTGGAGAAGGCGAAGCTGCATCCCGACAGGTCGCCGGTCCTCACCAGGGCGACAGCCTTGTCGCCATCCACGGTGTCGGGGGCCGTGAATCGGAACCGGACACCCTCGGCGTCGATCTCGTAGCTCAGTGTCCCCTCACCTCCACGGCTTCTGGCCAGTATCAGGCCGCGGTCATGGAAGAGGGTCATCAGAATGTCACTCCGGTCGAGCAACTCGCGCGTCACCGCCTCCGGATCTATGACCTCGACCACCGGCATACCGTTGTGGGTGCCCATGATCGCGCTCGGTTCGTTGAAACGTATGGCGTACCCCTCGATCTCACGGGTAGGTTCGCCGTTCTCCTCCCGCAGGCGCAGGCCTGCCAGGGGGGTATATATTTCGCGTCTTATCGTATCTTTACTCATCATTTCCGGATGTTTGGGGAGTGGTCAGTTCCTCGATGGGGCGAAGGTTTGCCGACATGATCACCCGGTCACCACCCTCGACGGGTGGCATCCCTTCGAGCTTGCGCCACTCGTTGATGGTGCGGGTACCGTTCTGGATCGTCTGCGCCTGATAGCGCGCCCGGGTCATCAGGTCACACGAATAGAGCTCCATGCGGTCGAAGCGCACACGGCGGCGCCGTGTCATCTCCGGTCCGTAGAGCTTGCGCACGATCTCGATCTCAATGTTGCGCAGTATCGGATTCAGGGCATTGTTGATAAAATCCAGCTGCGCGTTCTCGGCACTCTTGTAGTTGTTGCTGGTGTCGTCGAAGACGAAGGAAGGCGGGACACGGAAGAAGCGGCAGATGTCGCGCACGGTGAACTTGCGGGTCTGGAGAAACTCCATGTCGGCCGAACTCATCGAGACGTTCTTTACATCCACCTGCCCCGGCACCGACACGAAGCCGCGTCTCTGACGGTTGAACTGGTCATCGATATCGACGGCTGCCGCCTCGAGCTGCTCATCCTGATACTCGCCGAAACCGCGTGTGGTCTTGCCGTTGCTCACTATACCCTTGACCTGGCCGCCGGTCTCGAAACGCTGACGTGTCTCCCGGTCTCCGGCCGAAGCTATCGAGAGGGTTTCACGGGCGTAGGTCAGCACGCTCCGCCCGGTCAGACGGTCCCATGCGGAGGGCATGTTGCGCACGTGGATCACATCCTCTGCCACCCGCTCCTCGTAGATGCCGTTGACTGAATCGTTGATCGTATATATCGCACCCCCGGGTGTCATCGAGACGGACCCGCGACTGCACAGCACCAACTCCTCGATCACTCCGCTCACACTATTCTCGTAGACCGGAAGCAAGTAGGCGTTACCCTCCAGGAGCAGCTCCGTCACCATCGCCCGACGTAGGTCGAAGGCCGACTCTCGGATATTGGGCGAGACGTTGAGAAGATAGTCGAGCCTCGATGTCGTCTCCGGTACCCAGACACCGGAGGAGAGTCGGGAGACCTCGATCGGAAGACACGCCACCGCCTCCGACAGCAACTTCACGCAGCTGTAGGCCGTAGCCACACACAGTGCCCCCTGATCTCCGATGTAGGGGGTCCCTCCTATCCTCCAGACACTCGCACCCTCCTCTGTTTCGGGCACGATATCGGAGTGACCGGCCACAGGAGCAGCCGGGGCCACGTTTCGTGCCCCGCCTGCCAGCCAGCGTGTAATTGTTTCAAGCAGTTTGCTCATGTTGCGTGAGGGTTTCACCCTATACCCTCCGTTTCCGGTCATTCTGCATCAATTTCACACTTTTGCCCCCTATTTTTATGTTTTTTTAACTAAAAATCGCCCTCCTTACCTCTTCATCAGGCTTTATCGCTCGTAATCCATAAAGAGCCGGACACACATCAGCATGGTGATCACACCATCAATTTTCTGGTATCTGGAGCGCTTGATGGGCTTGCAGTTCTCATTGCCGTCATAGTCGAGCACGGCATTGCCGAAACAGTAGGCGTTGATCGGATTGCTGTCGATGAAGAATCTCCCGGTCTTGACTCCATGCTCAAACGACTCGCAGGGGGCCGTAAACGTGCCGTAGGTCTGTCGCACACCCCTCAGCACGTCGGAGGCACCGTTGGCCGAAGCTCCGAGCATGTTGACCATCTCGGTGCTTTTGTAGGGGTCATATCCTATCGAGAGGATACGGACATACCTGTTTAGTCCCAGGATATAGTTGACGATGGCCTTGTAGTCGA
>CAMWHX010000076.1 GCA_947174155.1 uncultured Porphyromonadaceae bacterium | reverse complement strand
CCCCAATCCCCTTACTCCGCCTCCAAGATTGGCGCGGACGCCATAGCAATGAGCTTTCACTCAGCCTTCGACCTGCCGGTCAGCATCGTCCGCCCCTTCAATACTTACGGTCCGCGTCAGAGTGCCCGGGCCATCATCCCCACTGTCATAACTCAGATCGCAAGCGGAGAGCGCAGTATCAAGGTCGGAGACCTGACCCCCACACGCGACTTCAACTATGTCGCTGACACCTGCCGCGGCTTCATAGCCATCGCCGAGTGTGACGAGGCGATAGGTCGCGACCTCAACATAGCCACCGGCACCGAGGTCTCGATGGAGCAGACCCTGCACACCATCGCCGACCTCATGGGCGCCGATATCGAATGGGTGCGCGACCCGCAGCGCATACGCCCCGCCGCCAGCGAGGTCTTCCGCCTCTGCGGTGATTCCTCCGAACTGCGTCGTCTCACCGGGTGGGCTCCACGCTATACCCTGGAGGAGGGGCTGCAGCAGACCATCGACTGGTTTCGCAATCCCGAGAACCTGCGTGGATACAAACCCGGTATATATAACCGATAATCTCAGATTCCTCACCCCTCAATTATTTCCACTATGGCTCAGACCAAGAAAGATAAGATCACAATACTTATGCTCGGCGGCGCGCGTCGCGTGTCGATGGCCGAACTCCTGAAACGCAGCGGTGAGCGCCGTGGCTGCGATGTGCAGATCATCAGTTATGAACTCCTGGAGCAGGTGCCCATAGCCCTGATGGGGCGCGTCATCGTCGGACTGCGTTGGTCAGACCCCAAGGTCGTCGGTGATATCGTGCGTGTCGCCAAGGAGAATGATGTCGACATTATCCTCCCCTTCGTAGACGGCGCTATCGAGATAGCCTCCCTCTGCCGCCAGTATCTTCCCGACGTGTTTATACCGGTGACCGATTTCGAGACGGCCAAGGTGATGTTTGACAAGGTCGAGGCTGCCAAGGCCTTCCGTGAGGCCGGTCTCCCCATTGCCCGGACCTACAACGTGCTCAACGCCGAGATGCCGGCCATTGCCAAACCGCGCCACGGCTCAGCATCGCGCGGCATCAAGGTCTTCCGTAATATAGATGATCTCATGCATCTCGAAAACCTCAGTGACTATATCGTCGAGGAGTATATCGAAAACCGCGAGGAGTATACGGTCGACTGCTATGTGAGCCGAAGCGGAGAGATCCTGACAGTCGTGCCGCGGTGTCGCCTTGAGGTGATGGGTGGAGAGGTCACGCGCACCATAACGTGCCGCAACTCCATCCTCGACCGTATGAGCCGTCAGGTGATTGAGAAATTCAATCTTCGCGGCCCCGTGACTCTACAGTATCTCCACGATCTCGACAAGGACCGGTTCCTGCTGATGGAGGTGAATCCACGTCTGGGCGGCGGTGTCGTATGCTCCATATATGCCGGTGCCCCTATTACTGACTATATTATCGACGAGGCTCGCGGCGCTACGGTGCATCCCTGCGACGACTGGGCCTACAACACCCTGATGGCACGCTATCAGAAGGAGGCTATATTCTACGAGAAATGAGTGTGATTATCATAGCGGAGGCGGGGGTCAACCATAACGGTGACATCGAGCTTGCGCGCCGCATGGTGCGGGCAGCCCGCGAGGCCGGCGCGGACTACGTGAAGTTTCAGACCGCCGTGCCCGAACTCGTCATCTCCGAGTTCGCCCCTCAGGCCGAGTATCAGCGTGAAAACACCGGGCGCACAGAGAGCCAGCTCGATATGTGCCGCCGGATTCATCTCCCCCTCGAAGCCTACCGCGAGCTCAAATCCCTGTGTGAGGAGGAGGGGATCGGATTCATGTCTACACCCTTCGATTTGGTCTCCGTGAAGTTCTTGGGTGAGTTGGGGCAGGATTGGATGAAGATCCCCTCCGGCGAAATCACCAATCTTCCTTATCTGCGCCTGGTGGCGGAGCAGGGTATTCCTGTCATACTCTCCACCGGTATGTCGACCCTCGAAGAGGTGGAGACGGCAGTGCGGATCCTGACCGGTGACCATCCCGACTATCCCTGCCGATCGTCGCTTACACGCGATGATATCATAGTGTTGCATTGCAATACCCAGTATCCCACCCCCTACGCTGATGTCAACCTGCGCGCGATGCAGGAGCTCCGCGAGAGACTACGCGTGCGCGTCGGTTACAGTGACCACACGCTCGGTATCGAAGTCCCGGTGGGCGCCGTGGCTATGGGAGCTGAGGTCATCGAGAAGCATTTCACCCTCTCCCGTACCCTCGAAGGGCCCGACCATAAAGCCTCGCTCGAACCTGACGAGCTCCGTCGTATGGTGGAGTCCATCCGCCATATCGAGGCTGCCCTGGGAGAGGGACACAAGCAGGTCACCGACTCGGAGCGCCCCAATATCAAGGTGGCACGAAAGAGTATTGTGGCCGCGAGGGCTATCAAGGCCGGTGAGACCCTGACGGAAGAGAATATCACTGTCAAGCGTCCGGGCGACGGCATATCGCCGATGCTCTGGGACTCAGTAATAGGTCAGAGGGCCAAACGTGATTTTGGCGCCGACGAACTGATCGAGATCTGAAATAAGGAAAGCTTAATCATGCGCAATCCGATAAATTCACGCGTTATAGCGATAGTCACTTCGACCCGTGCCGACTGGGGATTGCTCTCCCCACTCGCCCGCGAGTTGCAGGAGCGTGGTCATCGCGTGCCGGTCATAGCTACCGGCACTCATCTGGACGACCGCTTCGGTATGACGATCCGTGAGATAGACTCCGACGGACTCTACGTGGCCGAGAGTATCCCGGTGGAGACCGGGCGCCCCTCCTCGATGGCCGCCCAGGTGCTGGAGGGGGTGTCGAAGACCCTGAGACGTCTGCGCCCCGATTGCGTCATCATGCTCGGCGACCGCTATGAGATATTGGCGGCCGCGACAGCAGCTACCCTGACCGGTGTCCCTATCGTCCATGTGGCGGGTGGCACTGTCTCCGAGGGAGCGATAGATGACAATATACGCCACGCTGTCACCAAACTGTCGACCCTTCACCTCGTGGAGACCCGCGGATGTGAGGAGCGCGTGTTGCAGATGGGGGAGAACCCTGATTCAGTCTTTGTCACCGGTGCCTTGGGGGTGTATAATATCATGGCCACTCGGCGCATGACGCGCGAGGAGCTCGAGGAAAACCTTCAGTGGAAGTTCGGACGCCGTAATCTGCTGGCCACCCTTCACGCCGAGACGCGCGGAGTGGTCTCCCCCCTGGAGTCGATGCACAATTTCCTCGGCGCCGTCGAGGATCTTATGACCGAAGACCCCGAGCTCAATGTCATCATGACTTATCCCAACAATGATGTCGCTGCCGGCCCGCAGCTCGAGCAGATGACGGAGATGGAGCGGAGGTATCCCGATCGCTTTAAGACGATTCCCTCTCTGGGACGCGTGCGCTATATGTCGGTGTTGGATATCGTGGATGCCATGGTCGGCAACAGTTCGAGCGGAATCGTTGAAGTCCCCTCAGCCGGTGTGCCGGTGCTTGATATCGGCATCCGTCAGCGGGGCCGCGAACATGGCCCGGGGGTCTTCCATTGTCAGTCTGACAGGGAGTCGATACTCGCCGGGCTGAGATATGTGATGTCAGACGAGGCCCGTGCCATCGCCTCCCGTCGCGACAACCCATACGCCATGCCCGACACCCCCTCGGTCATGGCTGACGCCATCGAGAATTTTGATTTCCGACCGTTTCCGATAAAGCAGTTCGTAAGCATAAAATGAAGACATTATGGCTGATACCTGCCAGGGGAGGAAGCAAGGGTATCCCCGGGAAAAACATCAAGGACTTCTGCGGTAGTCCGTTGATATGTCACTCCATCGACCACGCGCGCAAGGCGGGAGCGGAAGATGCCGATATATGCGTGTCGACCGACTCGGAGGAGATAGCTTCTGTAGCCCGGGAGTATGGCCTGCCGGTTCCCTTCATGCGTCCCGCAGACCTGGCAGCAGACCACTCCGGATCCTACGGAGTCATAATGCATGCCCTCGATTGGTATGAGCGCGAGCGCGGTGTGCGCTACGACAGGGTGGTGCTTCTGCAACCGACCTCCCCTCTGCGTACATCCGAAGACATCCGCAGGGCCATATCGCTTTGGACTCCGGAATGTGACATGGTGGTCACCGTCTGTGAAGCCAAGGCCAATCCCTACTATGATATTTTCGAGACCAATCCCGAGGGGTATCTGCATATCTCGAAAGGGGAGGGGGGCTACACCCGCCGTCAGGATGCACCCCGCGTGTGGCAATACAACGGTGCGGTCTACGTCATGACGGGCGAGGCCCTGCGCCGCGGGCCGATGTCGCGATTCAAGCGTATCATCCCCTCCGCGATGCCCTCGGAGCGCTCCGTAGACCTCGACACCCCTCTGGATTGGCAGATAGCCGAGGCCATATACAAGAAATCCTGACATCCATCATTTTTTATGAGGGTCGTCAGGATCACAGGGTTGGATCGATTAGAAGAGTCGGCTGATCAGTATTATAAGGATAAGCGCCGGAGCCACCCATCTCAGCAGTATCTCGGCGACAGCGGGGAGTATACCCCGTATTGTGCCCGAATTTGATAGTTGCTCTTTCAGAAAGTTCTTGGGCATAAACCACCCTAAGAAGATACACATCATCAGCCCCCCGACGGGGAGGAGGATATTGGTCGAGAAGTTGTCCATGAAGTCGAAGATCGTGTATCCGGCAATCCTTATATGCGACAGGACACCGTTAGAGAGGGAGCATAGGGGGCTTATTATCAGCAGAGGCAGCATGACCAGGCATACGCTCTTGACGCGTGACATATTGAGATGGTCACGCAGGCAGGCCACCGCGACCTCGGCAAGGGAGACTGTACTCGTAATGGCCGCCACGAGTAGTAGCAGGAAGAAGAGTATGGACCACATCTGTGTCATCGGCATACGTGAGAAGACCTCCGGCAGGGTTACGAAGACCAGCGTAGCCCCCTCAAACGACTCCCCTTGCAGACCAAAGGAGGTGATGGCCGGGAAAATCACGATACCCATCATGAAGGCCACAAGCAGATCCAACAGTGAGACGGTGACTGCCGTGCGCCCCAGATTGGTCTCTTTGGGGAAGTAAGAACTGTAGGTGATCAGCGTCCCCATGCCGAGGCTCAAGGAGAAGAAGGCCTGCCCGAGAGCATCTATACACACCCCGGTATTGATCTTCGAGAAGTCCGGATTAAGGAAAAATTCGAGACCCTGAGAAGCTCCCGGCAGCGAGAGTGACACGCAGCAGAAGATCAGAAGCAGGAGGAATAGCACCGGCATCAGCAGGTTGCTCATCTTCTCGATACCTTTCTGCACTCCGCGCATGAGGACAATGGCGTTGAGCAGAATCAATATCACCGTGTACACGACCGGCATCACGGGAGAGGCCACATATTCAGCCATGCGCGTGGCGAACTGGGCGGTTGAGCCGTCCTGCACCCCCGGAACGTGTGCGTAGAGCGCCCCGGTAATCGACGATATAAGATATTCC
>CAMWHX010000075.1 GCA_947174155.1 uncultured Porphyromonadaceae bacterium | reverse complement strand
GGAGGTGGCGGAGGGTTTCGAGTTGGGTTAGGTTGTGGCGGAGACCGTCGATGTTGTGGCCGGTGTCGGCTATTACGAGGGGGTGGTCGCTGAGGTGCATCCAGCGGCCCATCAGTCCGGTGGCTTCGGAGACTTCGGCCAGACCGCGGCGTACGGAGTCGTCGGAGATCTTGATTCCGGCTTCTCTGAGCATGGAGACGGCGTGGAGGACTGTCTCGATGTTCTCTTTCTGGTATTCTCCCCCTAACGGGGAGCGGAGCGTCCCGTATCCTGCGGCTTTAAATTCCCATCCACCTTCCGGGCAGGGATGCCAGTCGGATGTCAAGGGAGTCTCGTTGGAGAAGACCGGCGCGACGCCCGCTTTCTCAGCGGCTTTGCTGAAAACTTCGCGTACGTCGGGTTTACCGGAGTTTCCGATGACCACGGGGATACCATTTTTGATAATTCCGGCTTTCTCAGCGGCTATCTCGGGGAGTGTGGATCCTAAGAACTGGGTGTGGTCTTTCGATATATTGGTGATCACTGTGGCCAGAGGAGAGATGATATTTGTGGAATCAAGGCGTCCTCCCATTCCAACCTCTATGACGGCATAATCTACCTCGGACTTGGCGAAATGGTCGAAGGCCATCATCATGGTGAGTTCGAAGAAGGAGGGATGTCCGTCGTAGGGGGTGATTTGCCAGCGCTCCACGAAGTTGACGACATCCTCACGTGGTATCATCTTGCCGTTGACGCGTATTCTCTCACGGAAGTCGACGAGATGAGGGGAGGTGTACAGGGCGGTCTTATAGCCCTGAGCTTGAAGAATGGATGCGAGCATATGGGAGGTACTCCCTTTGCCGTTGGTGCCTCCGATATGGATGGAGGTGAAACGGCGGTGTGGATGACCGAAGGCTGTATCGAGGGACTCGCTCGTTTGGAGGCCCGGTTTATAGGCGGGAGCGCCTACACGTGAGAACATTGGTAACTGACCGAAGAGCCAGTTCAGAGCTTCATCGTAGTTCATAATATCAGAGGCCGTAGATTATGTAGCCGGCCAGACCGGAGAGGATGATTACGATAATGGGGTGAAGATTTACGGTTTTCAGTTTGTGGTTGCCCGGATTGTCGAGGTCAGCGACTCTCCCCACCGGGATAGGGAAGAAGACCAGACAGAAGGCTACGACGCTGATGATGATGCTTGTGGTGAGTTGAGAGCGGGTGCCGTCAGGGCAAAAGTTGGCGGCATTCATCAGCAGGATGGCGGCTGAGGCAATCAGACCGACCACCACGGGGCGCAGACCGGCGAAGATGGCCTTGATAATTCCACTTTCCTGATGGCGTCGGATGAAGTGAGAGCAGTAGAGCACCAGCAGGAAGGAGGGGAGCGTCACGGCCAGAGTCGCCAGGCATGAGCCGAGGAGCCCCCAGCCGATGCCCGAGAGGGCCGGGTTAACGTGAGCAGGTGCGACAAATCCGATATAGGTTGCGGAGTTAATGCCGATAGGGCCCGGGGTCATCTGTGAGATAGCTACGATATCGGTAAACATCTGTTCCGAGATCCATCCCGGATTGACTACCGATTTCTCGACCAGCGAGAGCATGGCGTAACCGCCCCCGAAGCCGAAGATACCTATCTTGATATAGGCCCAGATAAGTTGCCAGTATATAGTCATGACTTGATACTTTTAGAGGTATAACGCCAGTGTAGATAGCCGCCCAGGGCGCCGAGCACTATATAGAGGACCGGATTGGAAACGATACCTAAGTCGAGGGATATCATCAAGGCGACGATAGCCGGAATCCAGATTGTCGTAAGGCGGATTTTGGCAGCTCGGGCCGAGGTAATGACCGGGGCTACAATAAGTGCGACTACAGCCGGACGGATGCCCATGAATATTGAGGATATGGTGTGATTGTTCTTGATGATGTCAGGAGTGAGGAAGATGGCGATAGCCAGAATAATCAGGAAAGAGGGGAGGATGGTGCCAAGCGAAGCTACTATGCTACCCTTCCCACCGCGGAGTTTGTCGCCGACGGCTATGGAAATATTGACGGCCAGGATGCCCGGGAGAGACTGGGCTATGGCCAGGAGATCGAGAAAATCGTCACGCTCTATCCAATGATGCTTGTCGACGATTTCGCGTTCGATGATTGAGATCATGGCCCAGCCTCCACCGAAGGTGAAGGCGCCGATCTTGAAGAAGGATGCAAATAGTTGCAGATACATATTCTTCATGTTTTCAAAGAAAGATACAGTTTCCGGTGTCATCCTCTGCTACGATGACACCGGAAACTGCAGATAAGGGATCAGTACTTGTGACCCGGCTGTTCAAGTTCGGTCGGGGTCAGTTTGGGAGTGTCGAGAGATCGCCAGGCATACCAGATGTAGGCGATCACGAAGGGGATCAGGATAGACACCCAGGCCATGGCCTTGAGTGTAAACTCCGACGAACTGGCATTAGCCAGAGTCAGCGAAGACTGCGGATCGGTCAGCGAGGGGAGGAAGGCAGTGCTGCCGAAACCGGCCACCCAGAAGAGGCTCATGACGGTCAGCACCACGCCGATGCCCCCGGGCCAGATGCCTCCGCGCCACGTGTGTGAGAAGATAGTGCCGATCACACCCCAGAGCACCAGCACGACGCCGATCACCAGCGTCAGGCCGGCCCACCAGAAATGCAGATAATTGTGCAGATAGATGTAAGGTTCGATCATGATCTCACCATTGGTGTCGGCACGATAGCCGTGGGCACACAGCAACAGCCCTAGGAACAGGAGGAAGAAGACTACGAATATGCCACCGTTGAAGAGTGTCTGACCGCGCAGGGAGGCGGTAAACTCCGGATCCTCCGCAGTGCAATTGATGAGATACATGCAGGCCAGCGTGCGGGCCAGGAAGAGGACAGCCACACCCAGCACCAGATTGCGCCAGTTGCAAATGGCTTCCAGACCATGAGATGGCGCCCAGACGGAGATGACGGGATTGGCGGAGTCCAGAAGGTTGGCGCGGGTGACCGTAAACTCACCCCCGAAGAAGAACATGGCCACCGCCACACCCAGCAGGATACATCCTACGGTGCCGTTGATGAAGAGGAAGACATCGTAGGTGCGAGTGCCGTAGAGATTACCGCGCTTGCGACGATACTCATAGCTGACGGCCTGGAGCACGAAGGTGAAGAGGATCAGTATCCAGAGCCAGTAGGCGCCGCCGAAGCTTGTCGAGTAGAAGAGGGGGAAACTCGCGAAGGCTGCACCGCCGAAGGTCACTAATGTGGTGAAGGTCAATTCCCACTTGCGCCCCATCGCATTGGCTATCATGTTGGCGCGCATCGGAGAGCCGGCTGAGAGGAGCATCGACTGGCCACCCTGCACGAAGAGCAGAAAGACCAACAGACCCCCCAGTACGGATACCAGCAGCCACCAGTACGCCTGAAGACATTCAAGAGTTGTCATATGAAGTATATATAAGAGGATTAGGGATTAGATTATGGTCTCCTTGGCTGCACGATTGATCTGGCGCCCCATGATGCTGAGCTCGGCTACGAGCAGGATCGTAAAGACAGCTGCAAACATCCAGAAGGTCGTCATCACCGATCCGGCCCCGATCGCCGACACGGCAGCGCGTGTCGGGAGGAGATCCTGCACCGTCCATGGCTGGCGACCGACCTCAGCTACGACCCAACCGGCCTCTGAGCACACCCACATGACCGGTACGGAGATGATGGCGATCCATAGAATCCATTTCTTCTGAAGCCAGGAGGGGATACGGTAGACAAGCACAAGGGCTACAAAGAAGAAAAGCAGGAAGTAGCCACCGAGGGTGACCATGACGCGGAAAGCGTAGAAGGTCACGGCCACCGGGGGAATGGCCTCATCGACAGAATCGAAGTATCCATAGCCAAAATAGGGATAGTCGGCGCGCAGGTCGCTCTCGGCAGCCTGCATGGCCAGAGTGTCGCGAGCTGCCAGAGCAGCGTCATAGCGACGGAGCGCACTGTGGGCAGCCTTGCCGCGCATAATGCGGTCAGCGTAAGATACGGTGTGGATTGTGTCACCCTCGGGGGTGAAGTTGACACCATTGATTAGATCATTAATACCCGGCACGAAAGAGTCGGCATCATGATTTGCCAGTACCGACAGACCCTTCGGGAGGCTCATTTCGAACAGATAAGGATCCTCAAGATTGTCATGGCGCTTGGCCGGGTTGAGGACACCGACGGCCACAAGGCTCTGACCATGAGAGCCGTCATAGAGACCCTCCATGGCAGCGAGTTTCATAGGCTGACATTTAGCAACCTCGACAGCCGAGCCGTCACCCGTGTACATAGTCAGCAGAAGACCTGCCAGACCCATCCATCCGCCGACCTTGATGGAGCGGAAGGCAAACTCTCGGCTCGACCCGCGGAGCAGGAACCAGGCGCTGACACCGATCACGAAGACACCGGCCAGAGCCCATCCCGAGAGGACAGCATGGAAGAACTTGTTGACCGCCACACCCGAGAACAGGGCCCAGAAGTCAGTCATGACATTTCGCATCTGCTCCGGATCAAACTCCATGCCGACAGGATACTGCATCCAGGAGTTGGCCACGAGGATCCAGAGAGCGGAGATTGAGGCTCCCAGAGCCGTGAGCCATGTGGCGGCGAGGTGGAACCCTTTTGAGACCTTACCCCATCCGAAGAACATCACGGCCACGAATGTAGACTCCATGAAGAAGGCGAGTATACCCTCGATAGCAAGGGGGGCGCCGAAGATGTCGCCGACAAACCAGGAGTAGTTGCTCCAGTTGGTGCCGAACTCAAACTCGAGGATAAGGCCCGTAGCGACACCGATAGCGAAGTTGATGCCGAAAAGTCTCATCCAGAACTTTGTGGTAGCCAGCCAGGCGGCTGAACCGGTACGCACGTAGATCGACTCCATGACACCCACCATCACCGACAGGCCCAGCGTCAGGGGGACGAAGAGCCAGTGGTAGATAGCTGTCAGGGCGAACTGCCAGCGTGACCAGTCTACTACAGACATTAGATCAGTCATATTATATTAGTTTTTAAGGTATATGTAAGATAATATTGTCATAGCGGAATTCCGAGGGAGTCAGGGGCAGACTCAGGGGGAGGAGAGGGTCCGGCGTACGTGGGCTGCGCGCTCCGAGTCAGTGTCAAAATCGCGGCTCAGCAGGTCGGGGAAGAAGAAGAGTTTCAGGATCGCAAACATCACGAAGAGCTTGACCAGAATGATGACCCACAGTGTGCGCCCGACGGTCATCTCCCGGAATCCGGTGACGTAGAAATCCACGACCTTACGGAGCGGGCGAGGAGCAAATCGTCGCCACGCCGCCACCGGCTGACTACACTTCTCAGCCTCCGGGAGGCCGGTGTGAGCGGCAGCCGCGGAATAGTCGGAAGATAAGGTAGAGGTATCTGAAGTCTTCATAAAGCAAAATTAACACTTATAAATCTAATCCAAGCATAAAATGAGAAGAAAATGACGCTATGGTCGAAAAAATTTGTTAACTTTGCGTCATAAAACTCCGCCGACACCGGGGAGAGATAATCTTCCGCGGTGTGGCGTTGAAAAAACTC
>CAMWHX010000074.1 GCA_947174155.1 uncultured Porphyromonadaceae bacterium | reverse complement strand
CCTCTCCCCTCCCCTCTCCTCGCCGCCGGCTGACAGCAGAGGAGATCACACGTCTTGAAGCGCGCGGATGCAGCGCCTCAGACTGGAATTCGGTTACCATAACCGATGACACCGATCTCGGACGCATACGCAACACCGACTTCGAGGGACAAGTCTCCATCGGACGCCTCGCTCCGGGGGAGGGGATGATATCCAATACCATTCTCCGCGACACCATCTTGGGGGACGCGGTGACGGTGCGCGACGTGCCGGGCGGCCTGACCGGCTGTCATGTCGACGATGGCGCCGTCATTGAGAATGTGGCCCGCATATCCTTTGAGCCGGAAGCCCCCTGCGGTGTAGGTACTCACGTGGCAGTGCTCGATGAGACAGGATCGCGCAGCGTGCGCATCTATCCCGGTCTCTCGTCACAGTTAGCCGTCCTCATGGCCCGCATGCCGCGCCTCAACGAGGAGCATATTCTCCCGATGGTCGATGAGCACCTGGAGTCTCTTCAACCTCCCGTCGGACGCATAGGAGCCGGTGCTGTCATCCGCGACTGCGGTCCTATGGCCAATGTGGCTGTCTGGCCCGGTGTGACCGTCGAGGGGGCAACCTGGCTACGCAACGGCTCCATAATCAATAATGCCGCCTCCAATCGCATACTGGCATATGTAGGGCCGGGGGTGGATGCCGAGAATTTCATAATCGAGGATGGCCGTGTAAGTTCCGGCTCCGTGTTGCGCAACTGCTATGTGGGGCAGGGTGTGGAGATAGAGAAGGGGTTCACCGCACATGATTCCCTATTCTTCGCCAACTGCTCGATGGAAAACGGCGAAGCGTGTGCCGTGCTCGCCGGCCCCTACTCCGTGTCGATGCATAAGTCAACCCTTCTGATCGGATGCCAGACGTCATTTATGAATGCCGGCTCGGCGACCAATCAGAGCAATCATATGTATAAGCTCGGCCCGGTGCATTGGGGTGTCCTGGAGCGTGGTGTCAAGACCTCCTCCAACTCCTACCTGATGCTCGGAGCCACCATCGGCGCCTTCTCTCTGCTGATGGGGGACCACAAGACACACCCCGACTCGTCGGAGTTCCCCTTCTCTTACCTCTTCGGTGACGACAAGGGAGCTACCGTGGTCGTACCGGCCATGATGCTCCGCTCCTGCGGACTCCTTCGCGACGAGAAGAAGTGGCCCACACGTGACCGTCGGCTGAAACGCAAACTCCCCCTCTTCGACCGTATCGACTTCGAGGTGCTTAACCCCGACACGGTTCACCGCATGCTCCTCGCCCTCGACGTGATCGCCGAGCTCCTCACGCGTCCGGCCGATGACGACCGATTCCTGCGCTACAAGGGGATGAAGATAAGCCGTGCCTCCCTTGAGCGCGCACGTGTCATCTACACTCTCGCCATCTTCAAGTATCTGCACACCCGTCTTGGCGATCGCCCCATACCGGCCCCCGCTCTCGACTCCGAGGGGGATCCGGTGACTCCCGCGCAGTGGATCGATCTCGGAGGGCAACTCGTGGAGCGCGAGACCTTCGACCGCGTCTGTGCGGCCGGAAGCATATCGGAGATGGAGCGGATCCTGACCGAAGCCGATGAGACCCTCCCCGAGCGCGAGGAGCGCTGGATAGCAACCCGCTTCGGTGAGTGGTGGCGCGAACGTCAGGACCGCATACCCCTCGAAGCCTCGCGCTTCGACGAGATGGTCGACGAAGACCGCGACACCTATCGTGCCAACCTGGCTGCCGAGAACGCCCGTCAGGCCCTCCTGCGTCAGGACGCCTGACTCCCCCCGGGACTCCCCGGGAGACCCCCCGGAGAGTAGGAAACTCCCGATCTCCCCCTCCGCGAGGTCAAAAATCGCGAAAAAAGCAAAAAATCAACAGAAAAACAGCAAAATAAGCGGCTGAGTCAGTGAAAATTCCGAAAATTTTCACTAACTTTGCCGCGTCTTTCTGCACACGCCCCGGCGCGTGCCGGAGACAGAGACAGAATCAACCCTATTTATTAACCCTTTTTTTAATGACTGAAATTAAATTTCAATCACCCATCGAAGACTTCGATTGGGACGCCTATGCAAACGGCGAACAGGCTGGCTCGAAGAGCCGCGAGGAGGTAGAGAAGACCTACGACCAGACTCTTACCACAGCCAAAGACAACGAAGTAGTGACCGGCATCGTGAAGGCCATCACCAAGCGTGAGGTCCGCGTCGATATCGGCATGAAATCCGACGCCATCATCCCCATCAGCGAGTTCCGCTACAACCCTGACCTGCAGGTCGGCGATGAGGTTGAGGTATTCATTGAGACTCTCGAAGACAAGAACGGCCAGCTCCGCCTCTCTCACAAGAAGGCTTGCCAGACTCGCAGCTGGGACCGCGTCAACAAGGCTCTCGAAAACGACGAAATCATCAAGGGCTACGTCAAGAGCCGCACCAAGGGTGGCATGATTGTCGACATCTTCGGCATCGAGGCCTTCCTCCCCGGTTCTCAGATTGACGTGCGTCCTATCCGCGACTACGATGTATTCGTAGATAAGACCATGGAGTTCAAGGTTGTCAAGATCAACCAGGAATACAAGAACGTGGTCGTATCCCACAAGGCCCTCATCGAGGCCGAGCTCGAAGCCCAGAAGAAGGAGATCATCTCCAAGCTCGAAAAGGGTCAGGTGCTCGAGGGCAAGGTCAAGAACATCACCCCCTACGGTGTGTTTGTCGACCTCGGTGGCGTAGACGGTCTGGTACACATCACCGACCTCAGCTGGGGCCGTGTATCCGATCCCCGCGAGGTTGTGGAGCTCGACCAGGATATCAAGGTCGTCATCCTCGACTTCGACGACGAGAAGAAGCGTATTGCCCTGGGTCTCAAGCAGCTCATGCCCCATCCCTGGGATTCTCTCGATCCCGAGCTTAAAGTCGGCGACCACATCCATGGCCGCGTAGTCGTAATGGCTGACTACGGAGCGTTTGTAGAGGTTCAGCCCGGCGTTGAGGGTCTGATCCACGTTTCCGAGATGAGCTGGAGCCAGCACCTCCGCAGCGCCCAGGACTTCCTGACGGTAGGCGACGAGGTGGAGGCTGTCATCCTGACTCTCGACCGCGAGGACCGCAAGATGAGCCTCGGCATCAAGCAGCTCAAAAACGATCCCTGGGAGAACATCGAGACCAAGTATGCTCTCGGTTCCCGCCACACCGCCAAGGTGCGCAACTTCACCAACTTCGGCGTGTTTGTTGAGATCGAGGAGGGCGTAGACGGCCTCATCCACATCTCCGACCTGAGCTGGACCAAGAAGATCAAGCACCCCTCCGAGTTCACTTCCGTTGGCAGCGACATCGACGTTCAGGTGCTCGAGATCGACAAGGACAACCGTCGTCTCAGTCTCGGCCACAAGCAGCTCGAAGACAACCCCTGGGAAGCATTTGCCGGCACATTCACCGTTGGCTCCATCCATCAGGGCACTGTCACCGAGGTTATGGACAAGGGTGCAGTCATCGCCCTCGAGGGTGGTGTCGAAGGCTTCGCTACTCCCAAGCACCTCGTCAAGGAGGATGGCTCGCAGGCTAAGCTCGGCGACAAGCTCGACTTCAAGGTGATTGAGTTCAACAAGGATTCCAAGCGCATCATCCTCTCTCACAGCCGCATCGCTGAGGACGCCACCAAGGCTGAGGCCCGCGCTGCCCGCAACGCAGCCCGCCGCTCCGCTCCCCGCAAGCAGGAAGAGGAGCCCGTAGTAGCTCCCGCTATCGAGAAGACTACTCTCGGCGACCTGAGCGCCCTCCAGGCCCTCAAAGAGCAGCTCCAGAAGGCTGAGAAGAACTCCTGATCTGACAAGATTCACCCCGACGTCTATCCTAATCCGTAAGGAGCGGATGACGTTTCCCCATAGTCCGGGCCTCACGTTTTGACACGTGAGGCCCGGACTTATTTTACTCCCGATTTCCCACCCAACCGAGGAGGAGATGGGCCCGAAAACGAATTTTTCAACCCCAAATTACACTTTTTTACCTTAAAAGGATGGTTAATCCATTACTTTTTACTACTTTTACATTCCGATACGGGATCTGACGCCCGAATCACAGCCAACTCTTAATTTGACAACCGAATATGCGACGCCGCCTCCTGACATACCTGCTGCCGTGCATGCTTCTGCTCGCCACGCCGCTCTCCGCCGCCACCAAGGGGTGGGAGCCGGTCAAGACTGAGCAGACAGGTGCCGTGAGCATAATCAAGGAGGCCGAGATTGAGATCAAGACCGTCAGAGGAGCCATCCTCATCACCGTCACCCAGCCCACACACGTGCGCGTATTCTCCATCTTAGGACAACAGGTGTCCAACGCCACCCTGCAGCCCGGCACCCACCGTCTCCCCCTCACCGCCCACGGCGTCTATATCATCAAGACCGGAGACCTCACCTGCAAGGTAGTCATCTGAATATAGGAGCCCACATCGGAATCAAAGAGAGAGACAGACACGACACCCGACACCGACCTGAATCTAAAGATACTTTTCTAACTACCAATATTAAATCTAAACCAACGATGAAAGAGACAGAAATTGACTGGAGCAATCTCACATTCTCCTACATGCCCACCGACTACAACGTGCGTTGCGTCTACAAAGACGGCAAGTGGGGTGAGATCCAGGTCAGCGACTCCGAATACGTACCCCTGCACATCGCAGCCTCCTGCCTGCACTACGGCCAGGAGTCATTTGAAGGCCTGAAAGCCTTCCGCGGCAAAGACGGCAAAGTCCGCATCTTCCGCATGGAGGAAAACGCCAAGCGCTTTATCCGCTCCGCCGAGGGTGTCAAGATGCAGCCCATGCCCGTAGAGCTCTTCTGCGAGATGGTACGCAAGGTCGTGAAGCTCAACGAGCGCTTTATCCCCCCCTACGGCACAGGCGCTTCCCTCTATATCCGTCCCCTCGAGATCGGCATCTCCGCCCGTGTAGGTGTGAAACCCGCCGACGAGTATATGGTAATCATGCTCGTGACACCCGTAGGTCCCTACTTCAAGACCGGCTTCAAGCCTACCAAGGTCTGCATGAGCCGCGAGTATGACCGCGTAGCACCCAAAGGTACAGGTTCCATCAAGGTCGGCGGCAACTACGCAGCCTCCCTGGTAGCCGGCGAGATCGCCCATGACAAGGGTTACAGCGTGATGCTTTACATCGATCCCAAGGAGAAGAAATACCTCGACGAGTGTGGTGCCGCCAACTTCTTCGGCATCCGTGACGGCAAGTATATCACACCCGCCTCCGAGTCGATTCTTCCCTCCATCACCAACATGAGCCTCACCCAGGTGGCGCAAGACCTCGGCATGACGGTAGAGCGCCGTCAGATTCCCGTAGAGGAGCTTGAGACCTTCGAGGAGGTAGGAGCCTGCGGCACAGCCGCCGTCATCTCCCCCATCGGTCAGATCGACGACCTCGACAACGGCCGTGAATATATCTTCTCCAAAGATGGCCAGGCAGGACCCTGGAGCACCAAGCTCTATGACGCCCTGAGAGCCATCCAATACGGCGAAGCCCCCGACACCCACAATTGGTGTGAAATCGTAGAGTTCTGATCAGCCACGACAAAGCAGGCACGCCCCGAGGGCGTGCCTGCTTTGTCGTATTGTGATC
>CAMWHX010000073.1 GCA_947174155.1 uncultured Porphyromonadaceae bacterium | reverse complement strand
GTGTCGGCAGCGGCCTTGATGATGGCCTGGAGCTGCTCCATGTTGTTGAAATTGAATGCCGGGATGGCGTAACCGCCGTGTACAGCCTTGGCAAACATCTCTTTGGTGTTTACAAGGCCAAGTGATTTGTAATCTACCATATTCCTATATTGTACTTGGGTATATATGTCTTGGCGTGTTAAGAATTATATCTTGGTTGTCTCTTTTACAGTAAAACGTCTCTTCTCGTGTCTTTGTTTTGTCGGGAGGATATAAAGTCGCGACATCTGACCGGAGGTTGATCACGTTGAGTGAGCTCTTTTGCCGGCAAGTATAGACTCATATATTCCGATCATCTCTTCGGCTGAATACTCAATATCGTAGAGGTCAGCGCGATTGTAGCAGCGGGCCGCCGTCTCCCGGTATATCACCGGGTCGTTGAGCAGGGTATTGAGCTGAGTGGCCAGGCGGTCCTCATCTCCTACGGGGAAGAGGTATCCGGCACCTTCGACAAGCTCCTTCATATTGGGTATGTCGGTGCTTACTACCGGTATCCCCAGTCCCATGCATTGAAGCGCACCCATCGCAAACCCCTCGCTGATGGCCGACAGCACGCCGACGGCACTGGCCTTTAGGAGTGAGGGCGCGTCGTCACGGTGTCCCAAGAACATACATTTATCGGCCACACCCAGTTCGCGTGCATACTCTTTGGTTGACTCCAGTGTGGGGCCGTCACCGATAAAGATGAAGCGGGCTGAGGGATCTGAGACATAGGGTATGGCACGTATGAGTGTCCGTTGGTCCTTGCTGGGGATGAAGCGGGCCATCATGGTGACGGCGCGATAGTCGGTAAAGAGTTTCGGCGCCGGACGCACACTCCGCAGATTCTCGAGATTCAGCCCCGGTGTGAAGATGACGATCCTCCGCTGCAAGTTCTCGTCGGCTTTAAGCCATCGGCAGAGATCCTCCCGGCCCTCATTGTTGACGGTAAGAATCCTGTCATAGCGCGAATATATATAGCGGTCTATGGGGCGCAGAATCTTCTTCCGATGCGAGCGGCTGTAATCGGTATACACCGTGGCGCATCGGGTACCGGCCGCAGCGACGGGCACCTGATAGAGCGGGGGCCGGAAATGGGCGTGCACGACGTCAAATTCCTTGATCTTGTCGTGCAGTCCTTGAAATACGTATGCACCCCAGTTGCCGTGAGCGTTGAGACTGTATATCTTCACACCATGTTCGAGGAGGCGGTGTTCGAGTCGGGAGCGCGACCGGTTATAGACCAGCAGCGAGACGTCGACACCCTTGTCGCGCATGGCGAGAAGGAGCTCGGCGAGAAAGTTATATGGTCCCCCCACCTCGAGCGTGGGTAGGATATGAAGCACTTTCATAGAGGGGGTGAGTTATGTCGTGACCGGGAAATCAGATAGACCATTCGACACCGCCACGGGTATCCTTGACGTTGAAGCCAAGGGCTGCAAGACGGTCGCGGATAAGATCGGACGTAGACCAATCTTTGCGGGCTTTGGCCTCGGCGCGCACCTCCATCAGCAGATCCACAGCTCCGGCGTAGGCTTTGAGGGCCTCTCCACCTTCACCCTCGGCACCGACACGGATACCGAGAAGCTCGATGAGGAATGTGTCAAACAGCTTACGGAGCGACTCAATATCGGATTCAGAGAGCTTGATGGTCCCATCGGCAGCCTGATTGATATACTTGCAGGCCTCGAAGAGGGCGGCTATGACCATCGGAGTGTTGAGGTCATCATCCATGGCTTCGTAACACTGCGTCTCGAAATCGGGGAGTTTGACGCTCGACTCGGGGGCGGGTGTGAGCTTTTGGAGACGGGCGTATCCCTCAAGCATCTTATTGAGGGCCTTCTCGGCAGCCTGGAGCGCTTCGTTGGAGAAGTCGACGGTAGAGCGGTACTGCGCCATGAGGATGAAGAAGCGGATGACCATCGGGGAGTAGGCCTGTGTCAGCAGGGGGTGTGAGCCGTCGTAAAACTGCTCCAGGGTGATGAAGTTGTTGTATGACTTACCCATCTTCTTTCCGTTGATGGTAATCATGTTGTTGTGCATCCAGGTCTTGCCAGCGGGATGCCCCTGTGCGGCCACACTCTGGGCTATCTCGCACTCATGATGCGGGAAAAGGAGGTCCATACCTCCCCCGTGGATGTCAAACTCCTCACCGAGGTATTTGCGTCCCATAGCCGAGCATTCCAGATGCCATCCGGGGAATCCTTCGCTCCAGGGTGAGGGCCAGTGCATGATATGCTCCGGAGATGCCTTCTTCCACAGGGCGAAGTCCAGGGGATTGCGCTTCTCCTGCTGCCCGTCGAGTTCGCGGGTCGTGGAGAGAAGATCGTCAATGTTGCGGCCCGAGAGCACACCGTAGTGATGGTCACGGTTATACTTCTGGACATCGAAGTAGACCGACCCGTCGCTCTCATAGGCGTAGCCGGCTTCGAGTATCTTCTTTATATACTCTATCTGCTCTATGATATGGCCCGAGGCGTGGGGTTCGATACTGGGGGGAAGCACGTTGAGGGCCTCCATATCGCGGTGATAGCGGTTCAGGTAATGCTGCACCACCTCCATGGGCTCGAGCTGCTCGAGGCGAGCCTTCTTGGCTACTTTGTCCTCACCGGAGTCAGCATCATGCTCCAGATGGCCTACGTCGGTGATATTACGCACATAGCGAACTTTGAGACCCTTGTGGCGCAGGTAGCGGAAGAGGGTGTCGAAAGTGATCGCCGGGCGTGCGTGTCCGAGATGGGCGTCGCCATAGACCGTGGGACCGCAGACATACATGCCGGCGTGACCCTCGTGCATGGGGCGGAATACTTCTTTCTTGCGGGTGAGAGAATTGTAGAGCTGGAGTGCCATATGGGTGATGCTTTATAGAAAGCTCAGGGGCGCAGAGGCTGTGCCGCCGCGCCCCTGAGGCTGATGGGGGTGTCGCGATTAGTTGTTGCTGATGTTCTGGGGCACGCGGGGCTGGATCTCGCCAAACTGGGCCTCAAACTTCTTCACGTTGTCAGTGAGAGCAAACATGAGCTGCTTTGCGTTTTCGGGGCTCATGACGATACGGCTTACGACGGGAGCCTGGGGCATGCCGGGAGCATGGAAGATGAAGTCGATGAGGAACTCCGTTGGGCCGTGGCCGATCATAGCCAGGTTGCTGTACTTGCCGTCAGCGATCTCGGGACGCAGCTGGATCTGCAGCTGGTTCTTGTTTTCGTTCTGGTTTGCCATTTTAGTTTGAAAGTGTTTATTTTGTTGTCTTTTTCAAGTCTTTGGTATATCCCTCTACTCCCGCCTGATTGACATCGCGACGGCGCGTGGGGCCAAATACATTGCGAAGATAGGCATTTTTTTTCGTTCTGCCAAACTTCGGGGTGATTTAGTTGTAATTTTTCTCACCATCACCCCCGGTGTCGGGCTCTTCCTTCGAGGATATCCAACCGTAATCATAGTTGAGAAATCCCCAGTTGAGGAAGAAGAGCAGCAGCAGCGGTAGCTGTCCCCAGACCGGTTCGACACCCATCTGCAAGATAAGGCAGCCCATGGTCATGGCCACATATCCTGTCAGGAATTTCGGCACACGGCGCGATCGTATGAATTTCCAGAAAGGAATAAACCACTGCACCGTGAGTATTACCAGCAGTATCAGCGCGGGCCAGCCTGCCCATATGCCGGTGTCAAGCCAGAGATTGTGGGCGAAGGTGTGTTGCCCTCCGATACGCAACTCCTCAGATCCTAACGGAGTGTGCATTATCTGGTCTATCGCCGCGCTCCAGCGTTCGACACGGCCACCGGCCGACGCGGCAGAGTAGCCCGTGTCTTCGCGTGAGGTAAATCCCTCGGCAAGCTGCATGGCCATCTGCCCTGTCTCGGTGGCATTGACGAAGATGACTATGACGACACCCAAAATCAGCAGAGTAGCCAGAAGACGCTTCATGGTGAATCCCTCCCAGAACATACCTATGACACACGATACGAAAGCCAGCACGAGGGCCGTGCGGTTAAGGAGGTGCAAGGAAGCGAAAAGTCCGACAAGGCCGATTATCCAGGCTACGGTCTTGAAACGCCGCTGCATCAAGGTCTTTGCCGGTATGAATATCATACCGATGCCTCCGATGATCATGCAGACCATCATATTTATATGTGTCGCTACCGGACCGTCTCCCTTGCCATCGTTGATGACACGCATAACATTAACTATCTGTCCTGATTCTATTGCGTCCCAGACATTGGTCACAATAGCCCATGCTCCATAGGCTATTGAGCAGAATAGGGCCAGCCACGGGATCGTCAGGCGATAACGGCAACGTTTACACAGAAATATTCCGGTGCAATAGAATGTCAGCGGATATATGGCTGAAAACAGCAGACGTGCCGGATTAATATCATGTTGTATAAGGGCTACCGGAATGGTATAAGCCAGACTGAACGCGAATATTAGTATACTCCTTGTAGAGATCCTTACGGCTCCGGCGGATAGTAAAAAGGGTATGAGTAGGATCCAGAGGTAGTTGTTGTAGCCGGTAAGAAGCCACAGGTCATGTATGAATCCTATCCATAGGATAAGGAGAAAGAATGCGTTGCGCCACAAGTCCGAGCGCAGGGCGCGCCAGTCGAGACGTAGCTGACGGCGTTGTTCGGACTTCGTCAGGACGGGTTGATCTTTGTGTATCTCTGTCTGCTGCATATTATTCAGTAGAAATGCCTGTTATTCATAGGGGTCAACGATGATGGAATTTCTCTCCCAGAACTTCGAAAAGGGAGGGGTGAAGCGAACCTCCGCTTGCCTGCCCGGGGGTAAAGGTGAATTCGCCGAAGTATAGTTTACCACCCGCTTCATACAGGTCAAACCTGACGAAGGGGAAGGGGGCGCAGAGCGTCCGGGCCGCCTCGATCATACGGTCAAGTGTCTTGGGGCGGGGCACATCCTTCGAGGGGAGGGTCACGGCCGGGGAACGCCACTCGTCATGACGGATCCAATCCTTGTCGTAGAAGGTGCATGCCATCTGGTGGCTGCGCGGCGGGCGGTCATAGAAAACTCCTATTATCTCCGGCTCCCCGTCAAAGCAGTATAACTTATAGTCAACCACGGAGCTTGAGAATCCGCTGTCGTTGGGGAGCAGAGCCTCCGCGATGATTCGCGGCTTGATGGCGAGGTAGTGTGGCTCGGCTGACTCTACTCCAAACTCCGTGGAGATGGATTTGGCCAGACGCCGACGCAGCAGTGGGAGATCCTCCTTCGACTTGTCGGGCACGGCAAATACTCCTTCGCAACCATGTGTAGTCTTAATTATAAATGACTCGGGTAGCGAATCGAAGTCCACTTCGTCGGCACTCTCCCAGACACCGTATAGTGGCACGAGTATATCGCCGTAACCCTGCTCTTCGAGATACCGGCGCACACTGTATTTGTCGGCAAGTCGCGGCCACAGACCGGTGTCACCGTAAAACTGCATCCAGCGGATCTTCTCGTTAAACTCCCGTGGATTCTCCCAGTCTATATGGCGCCCGAATATGGCATGATACTTGCTGTCGGCGCGTCCTTTCGGATTGCGCCGGAAGCCGGCCATGCGTATCCACCATATTGGCCCGGTAGTGATCAGCTTGCGATATATTCGTTTTATAATAGACATTAATTAGTGATTAGTGATAAGTGATTAGTGAGG
>CAMWHX010000072.1 GCA_947174155.1 uncultured Porphyromonadaceae bacterium | reverse complement strand
CCCGATAATTCAATATTAAACATTCAAAATTACATATGAATCTTAGAGAAATTATCCAGATCACCGGCAAGCCGGGACTCTACAAGATTATCGCCCAGGGCAACCGTATGCTCCTCACCGAGGATATAACCAGCAAGAAGCGTCAGCCCGTTGGCGATCGTGACAAGGTCGTGTCGCTCGGCGACATCGCCATGTATACCGACTCGGAGGATCTCCCCTTGGGCACTATCCTTGATCGCCTCTATGAGAAGCACGAGGGAAAGCCCATCGACGTCAAGGCTCTCATGGCCGCCGGCGGACTTCGCGATGCCTTCGCTGAGGTCGTAAATGACTTCGACCGCGAGCGCGTCTATGACACCGACATCAAGCGTCTCTTCAACTGGTATAATCTCCTGATCGGAGCCGGCTACAAAGACTTCGAGGTCAAAGAGGAGGAGGTTGAGGAAACCCCCGCAGCTGAGTAAATGTCGCTTGCCCGTAAATAAGGGTAGGATGACATCAGACAAAAGGACCATTAGAGTTGGTGGTCCGTTTTAATTAATTTTTTTGGTTAGTCCGTGCCGGAGCGATTCCAACCGTTCTGGCACGGTTTTTGTTATAACTGATGGAAAAACACCGGTGGTTTCCTGAGAGTCAGGAAGCTGCCCGAAAAATACCGATTAACACACATAACCAAAATGGCAACAGGAAAAATTGGAGTAACTACCGAGAATATATTCCCGGTCATCAAGAAGTTCCTTTACAGTGACAATGAGATATTTCTGCGCGAATTGGTGTCTAACGCCATCGACGCTACACAGAAGTTGAAGACCCTCGCAGCGTTTGGCGACTATAAGGGGACACTCGGCGACATGGACGTGCGCGTGAGTGTCGACAAGGAGGCCGGCACACTGACCGTCTCCGACCACGGTATCGGTATGGATGCCGAGGATATAGAGAAATATATCAACCAGATCGCCTTCTCCGGTGCGGAGGAGTTTCTGGCGAAATACAAGGATACGGCCAACAGCATCATCGGCCACTTCGGCCTTGGATTCTACAGCGCCTTCATGGTCAGCAAGAAGGTCGTGATCCGGTCGCTCTCCTATAAGGATGGAGCGAAGGGTGTAGAGTGGTCGTGTGACGGTTCCCCCGAATATGAGATGCACGAGATCGACAAGGAGCACCGCGGCACCGACATCATCCTCTATATCGACGACGAGAGCAAGGAGTTCCTGGAGCAGGCGCGTATCGACACCCTGCTGAAAAAATATTGCCGCTTCCTCCCCGTGCCTGTCATCAGCGGCAAGGTGCAGGAGTGGAAGGATGGCAAGATGGTAGATACCGACAAGGACAATGTGGTCAACGCCACCGAGCCTCTCTGGACCAAGAAACCCTCCGAGCTGACCGATAAGGATTATCTCGAATTTTATCGCGAGCTGATGCCCGGCCAGGAGGATCCGATGTTCTGGATCCATCTGAACGTAGACTACCCCTTCACCCTGACCGGTATCCTCTACTTCCCGAAGGTCAAGAATCAGATCGACTTGCAGCGTAACCGCATTCAGCTTTATTGCAACCAGGTCTACGTCACCGATCAGGTCGAGGGTGTCGTGCCCGAGTTCATGACCCTGATGCAGGGTGTGATCGACTCTCCCGATATCCCGCTGAACGTCAGCCGCAGTTATCTGCAGTCTGACCGCCAGGTGAAGAAGATCTCCACCTACATCACCAAGAAGGTAGCCGAGAAGCTCGACTCGATGTTCAAGGCCAATCGTGCCGACTTCGAGAGCAAGTGGGATGATATCAAGATCTTCATCGAATACGGTATGCTGACCGACGAGAAGTTCTATGACTCAGCCAAGAATTTCTTCCTCCTCAAAGATGTGCAGGGTAAGTATTATACCCTTGACGAATACCGCACACTCATCGAGGGTAGCCAGACTGACAAGAACGGTACCGTCATCTATCTTTACGCCACCGACAAGGAGGCCCAGTACAGCTATATCAGTGCCGCCGAGGCCAAGGGGTATAATGTGCTGCTGATGGATGGTCAGCTCGAAGGACACATGGTGCAGCTCTTCGAGAGCAAGCTTGAAAACTCGCGTTTCGTGCGTGTTGACTCCGACATACCCGAGCGCCTCATAGCCAAGGAGGATGCCAAGGGGAGCGGTCTCGACGCCATGCAGACGGAGATGGTGACCAATATGTTCCGCAGTCAGATACCCGCTGTCGATAACGCCAACTTCGTCGTCGGCATCGAGTCACTTGTCGGAAGCGACGTCCCCGCCACGATTACTCAGAATGAGTTCATGCGTCGTATGAAGGATATGGCCGCCATGCAGCCCGGTGCCGGGTTCTACGGTCAGCTCCCCGACAGCTACGAGCTTGTGGTCAACGTAGACCAGCCAGCCGTCAAGCACATCGTCGAGGTAGCTACCGAGGCCCTGAGTCCCGTGTTGAAACCTATCCGCGAGGAGATGGAGGCGCTTGAAGCCAAGATAGCTGACGCCCGCAAGGCTGCGGAGGAGAAGAAGGAGAGTGCCGACGTGAAGGGTGAGGAGCAGCAGATCGCCGAGCTTCGTGCCAAGGGAGAGAAGGCTGTCGCCGACTATGCCGCTACTGTCGGTGAAGTGCGTCAGATTATCGACCTTGCACTATTGCAGAGCAATATGTTGAAGGGTGAGGAGCTCACCGCCTTCATCAAGCGCAACTACGCCAACCTGAAAGGTTAATTGCAGTTGCGGCCGCGACTATATCCCCCGGGTCGGAGGGATGCGACTCCAATTACTCGGAGCGCATCGATTCTGCGGGAGATATGCGGGCTACGAAGCGGGACGGGAGTATGAGTGATAGCCATACGACTACGAGCACACCCGCGTTAAGGAGAATGACTGCGACCGGATCTATCGAGACCGGCACAAAGTCGATATAATAGGCCTCCGCATCTAAAGGTATGAAGTGCCATCGCGCCTGAGCCCAAAGAAGGGTGAGGCCGATGGCATTTCCTATTATAAGGCCTCGCACCGTGACGCGCACGGCGAGATAGATGAAGACCTTGCGCACAGCAGAAGTCGGGGCTCCGAGGGCTTTCATAAGACCGATGAAGCGTTTTTTGTCGAGAATCATTATGAGCATTCCGGACACCAATGTAATGCACCCCACGGCTATCATCAGCACGAGGATCACAATGACATTCATATCCAGCAGGTCGAGCCAACGGAAATAAGAGGCCCCGGTGACGTAGGCGTCATTGACCTCATAGAGGGTATTCATCCGCCCCGTGGCCACGCTTCGAGCAAGGGCATCGCGCAGATCGGCCGAAACGGTCCGCACGTTATTGAAATCGGAGACGGTGACCTGTAAGACGGTCCCCATATTGGAGTCAAGGAGCGCCATCTTGCGGATAAGGTCGAGCGATCCGAAGGAGAGCACATCGTCATAGGCATCGAAGTGGCTGTCGTAGATACCCGCCACTTTCAGAGGGCGCACACGCACGTCATCTGTAATGAAATAGGTGTCGATGCGGTCACCCGTGTCGAGCATCAGTTGCGAAGCCATGCGGTTGGAGATCACGATACGCGACGAGCCCTCAGGAGAGGAGAAATCAGGGAGGGAACCTCGGATCAGGTTGCGGCGCAGGAAACGCGCCGTAGCCGAGTCGGGGACACCCTTCATATATATACCCTTGAAATCGTCTGCCGTTTTGAGTATGGCGGGCATCGAGATCTGGAGAGCAGCCCCCTCGATACCCGGCACCGAGGAGACGGCCTCTTGCAGGGTGGGGGAGAGGCGCACAATATTGTCCTCCTCCGGAGAGGGGAGTACCGTGACGGCAATATCGGAGTTGAAGCCCGTGACCTTCTCAGCGATCTCATGTTTGAAACCGGTCACGATAGCAATCGAGGCGAGCATCACCGCGACCGAGAGAGCAATGGCCGCTGTGGCGACGCGCACGGCCGGAGAACTGTGCCGGGCATCTCCGGCGAAAGAGATTTTTCGTCCAATGAAGAGTGTATAGTGCATTTCAAAGGGAATATTATATGAGTGTCAAGGGGTAGTCGGCCGACCGGCCGGAATATGAAACCGGCCTCAGGCGACCCCATTACCAACTTCCCCGGAAAGAGGAGAAAAGTAAGGATATGCAAAATTAATCAAAAATTTATTTGGTGGATTAAAATCGGTTTGCTAACTTTGAAGTGCCGAAAGCAAAACGTGCTGCGTGGCGCTTAGGCGAAGACCATGAAAAACCGCCGTCGGGCGGCATAAAGAACGGAAAATCAAAAACTAACGTAACAAATGGAAGAGAATCTCGTAAAAACCTGTCTCCATGACCGCCACGTGAAGCTTGGCGCCCTTATGTCGCCGTTCGGCGGTTTCGACATGCCCATCCAGTACAAGGGTATCACCGAGGAGCATAATGCTGTTCGCCACGAGGTAGGCGTCTTCGACGTCAGCCACATGGGTGAGGTGCGTGTCACCGGTCCCGATGCATACAAGTTTGTAAGCCATATCTTCGTCAATGACGTCACCGGCGCTCCCGACGGCCAGATCTTCTACGGCATGATGTGTTACGAGAATGGCGGCACTGTAGACGATTTGCTCGTCTACAAGGTCAATGATGAGGAGTATTTCCTTGTCATCAACGCCTCCAACATCGCCAAGGACGTAGAGTGGATCCGTCAGAACGCCGAAGGATTCGACGTGAAGATCGAGGATCAGAGCCCTTACTACGGAGAGGTGGCCATCCAGGGGCCGAAGGCTGAGGAGACTGTGGAGAAGGTGCTCGGCATACCTGTCAAGGATATCGCATTCTACAACTTCAAGACCTTCAACCTCGACGGTGAGGAGGTTATCGTCAGCCGTACCGGCTATACGGGAGAGGATGGATTCGAGGTATATGGCAGCCATGACTTCACCCGTCGCGTGTGGGACAAGCTGATGGACGCCGGCGTTCAACCCTGCGGACTCGGTTGTCGCGACACCCTCCGCTTCGAGGTTGGACTTCCCCTGTATGGAGACGAGCTCGCCGCTGATATCACTCCTATCGAGGCTTCCTTGAGCATGTTTGTCAAGCTCGACAAGCCCGAGTTTATCGGCAAGGAGGCTCTCGCGAAGCAGAAGGCCGAAGGTGTGAAGCGTCGCATCGTAGGTATCGAGCTCGAAGGGAGCGCAGTGCCCCGTCACGGTTACCCCGTAGAGGTCGGCGGTGTCAAGGTAGGTGAGATCACCACCGGCTACAAGAGCATCTCCACCGGCAAGAGCGTGGCTATGGCTATGATAGACAAGCCCTATGACAAGCTCGGCACCGAGGTTGAAGTCCGCATCCGCAAGAAGACCTTCCCGGGCAAGGTTGTCAAGAAGCGCTTCTACGACAAGAACTACAAGAAATAATACCTGACCGCGCCCGGGGGAGACCCCGAAGCACGGACGGAATAATTAAGCATACAATACACCTAAAATATCTATAAGAAACGACAATGAGCAAAGTATTGGACAATCTCCGCTATGCGGACTCCCACGAGTGGGTAAAGGTAGAGGGCGACATCGCCACCGTAGGCATCACCGACTACGCCCAGCACGCACTGGGTTCGATCGTGTACGTCGACATGCCCGAGGTCGGTGACGAGGTTACCGCCGGCGAGGAGTTTGGCGCCGTTGAGTCCGTAAAGGCCGCAAGCGACCTGATCTCCCCCATCAGCGGTGAGGTCGTAGAGATCAACGAGGCTCTCGAAGACGAGTCTGAGCTGATCAACAA
>CAMWHX010000071.1 GCA_947174155.1 uncultured Porphyromonadaceae bacterium | reverse complement strand
GAGTATGTATAAACGAGCAGGCGCCCTTGTGCGCCGCGTGGCTCCGGCCCCTTACCGTGCCTTCCACCGCGCCAAGGCGCGATTGAAGCGCATACGTGATGCCGCCGCCGAAGCCCGGAGGATGCGTAACGGCGATTTTCTCCCCGGGAGCGAAAACCGGGAGTTTGCTGAGCGTTTCTACCATGGGACCGATAATCCCCGTCTTGTCAAGGGGGTAGTGTGCATGTGTGACGGACGCGTGGACCACGGTGGCCCCACTGATAGACTGCGCGGAATACTCACCACTTATCGCGAGGCCAAACGACGCGGACTCCCTTTCTATATCTCCTGGACCACACCCTTCGACCTGAGCGACTATCTCGTGCCGGCCGGTTTCGACTGGCGTATACCTGCTGAAGGTCTGGGCGACTCTATCGATGAGGTGATGCCTGTCTTGATCAACGACCTCCCCAATCTCGAATCCGATCTGCGACTGCGGGGGGCACTCGACAGCAGACGCCCGCAGATACAGGTCTACACCAATGCCGACAGTGCCCGAGGGGAGTATGCCTCACTATACCGCGAAGTCTTTCGCCCCTCCCCGATTGTGCAGGAGAGTGTCGACAGACACCTCGCCCGATTGGGGGAGGAATATTACGCCTTCACATTCCGGTTTCTGCAACTCCTCGGCGACTTCATCGAGTGGGACCGTACAACCCTCTCCGACTCCGACTCCGAAGCCCTGATGAAGAGGGTAGGAGAGGAGTTTGACCATATAGCCTCAACACTCCCCGCTGATTGCCGCATACTTCTCACCTCAGACAGCCGCCGATTTCTGGACTATATGGAGGGGCGTGACCCTCGGATCTACATAGTACCCGGCGAAGTGCGCAACATAGCCCTCTCCACCGGAATCCACCGCGAAGCCTGGTTGAAGACCTTCGTCGACCAGCAGCTCCTGATGAGGGCACGCAGGGTGTGGCTTATGCGCACCGCCGGGATGTATCCCTCCGGATTTCCCCGCTTCGCTGCTGAAATCGGCTCCATACCATTCACTGACCATCACTTCTGAGCCTATGATCTCAATTATAGTCCCGATGCACAACGTGGAGGCATATCTCACCTCTCTCTTCCGCTCCCTGAACCGTCAGACTACTCAGGATTGGGAGGTGATAGTCGTAGACGACGGTTCAAAAGACCGCAGTCTGAGCATAGCCCGGGAGTATGCCGCCCAAGATGACCGTATCAGAGTCTATGCCCGTCCGGAGGCCTCCGGAGCTCCACTCCTTCCTCGCCTCGAAGCCGCGAGATATTCCCGTGGAGAGTGGATCTGTCCCCTCGATGCCGACGATTGGGTCAGTGACATCTATCTACAATCCCTATTGGACAGAGCCCGAGAAACGGGGGCTGACCTGGTGTATCCCCTGATGCTCAATCATCGTAAAGGCTCCGATGCACGCCCTGTCGAAATCCTTGATCGCAAGCTCATTGATACTGATCGCGTCTATCGGGGACGTGACCTCGTCATACATACCCTCTACGGCTGGAAATTCGGCTGCAACGGTGCCCTCTACCGTCGGGAGCTATACCTGAAAGCCTTTGGGGAAGTCGCCGACATGGAGGAGATTGTCGATCCGATGCCCGGAGGTATACGCCACACAGCGATCCCCTATATCGACGAAATCGCTACCCGTCTGCTTATGTATTATGCTCCTCGGGTAGCCTTCGCCCCTGAAGCTCTCTACCACTACATCTCCAACCCTCAGTCAGTAGTCGACTCCCCTTCCATAGTCCAGTTTCGTGGTCTCGGCACCGACTGGTACCTTCGCGAAAGCATACGCCGTCACTACGGCGAGGAGAGCCCCGAGTGGACACGGCTTCATCTGCAATTAGGGTGTGACCTTGTCACCAAGATGGTCACATACGGCCGTAGTCGTAAGCACCTCGACCCAACGGTGCGCCGCGAGTGTAAAGCGTGGTTACGCTACACCTACGACCATCTGCCGTGGTCCGATCTGCGCAAAGCCCTGACCCCCGCCTACTACCACCTTCTCCGCTCCGGCTTCCATCCGGCCCTCCACCTCTTTACGCTCTTAAAGTAATCTGCTTCACGCCCACCGAGGGCCTCACCCGAAGACAAACTGCTTCGCCCGGATAGTGGTCCGGGCGAAGTGAGGATAAGGGGAGGATCTTTATGACCCCTCATTGTGATCCGGGCGAAGCGAGGATAAGGGGAGGACCTTTACGATCTCTCATTGTGATCCGAGCGAAGCGAGGATAAGGGAGACCTCACGTCTCCATCATTTAGACGGGGTCTAAATTAGGGTCTTCGAAGGATAAAAGGGGGTGGAGAGTATTGCAAGAACGGGAGGAAAGGATTAAATTTGCACAGCAAATGTAAAATCAAACCAATCTAAACAGACAACATTATGGCTTACGTAATTGGAGACAACTGTGTGGCTTGCGGCACTTGCGAGCCCGTTTGCCCCGTAGAGGCAATCACTCCCGGTGATATCTATCACATCGATCCGGACACTTGCATCAGCTGCGGCAGCTGCGCACAGGTTTGCCCGAGCGACGCTATCTCTGAGGGCTAATCGCCGGAGAAAGATCGAAAAATTTGGCCGTGACCATGTTATGGACACGGCCAAATTTGTTATGATATTAAACTTAGTTATTATGGAAGAAGTAAAGGTTAAGATTATCAATCGCAGTCACCATCCGCTTCCCTCATATGAGACTCCGGGAGCGGCGGGGATGGATGTACGCGCTTATTTGCCGGAGGGTCCCGTGACGCTCAAACCGTTGCAGCGCGCGCTGATCCCTACGGGGCTGTATATGCAGTTGCCCCAGGGGTATGAGTGCCAGATCCGTCCCCGTAGCGGCATGGCTCTGAATTACGGTCTGACTATCGCAAACTCTCCGGGGACTGTCGATGCTGATTACCGCGGTGAGATTGGTATCATTCTGATCAACTTGGGAGAGAATGACTTCGTGGTCAATGACGGCGAGCGTATCTGCCAGATGGTCATCAAGGAGTATACCCGCGTGAAATGGGAGGAGGCTGAGCGCCTCGACAAGACCAAGCGCGAGTTGGGCTCTTTCGGGCATACCGGCACAAACTGATGGCTAAGGACTTCGACGCCCGGCTGCGCCGGGCCGGAAACAACTCCGCGATCGGGGGGGAAACGGCTGCGCGTAGCAGCTCCGCGACTTGGCTGCGGGGGGCTTTGGCTGTTTTGATCGCGACCCTTTTTGCCGGTCTGGGTATTGCCGGAAAACCTGACCGGAAAGCCATACAGGCCCGGGAGAAGGCCCGCCATTATTTCTCGCAGGCTTCCGCAGCCGGAGCGACTGACGATCCGGCTGCCATGTATGAGCTGGCCCGTAAGGCTTACAGCTCCGATCCGTCGTATGCAGAGGCAGGGATGATACTCTCCGGCTTGCGCCTGCAAATGCGACTCGACACGATGACCACCCCCGCGGAGGTGAGAAAGACATTAGAGATGGCCCGGCAATATGTGGATACCTATCCCGAGGATTATGATGAGGCGTCAATGTATGCCTATTGGTGTATGCTCGCCGATACTGTCCCGGAGGCGGTACGTATCTATGAGCGTCTCGACACCCTCTACCCGTCGCGCCACGAAGTGCTGTTGCAGCTTGCCGATGCCTACGGACGCCTTAACCGGGGCAAGGATGCGGTGAAGACTTATGACCGTTTTGAGCAGGTCGAGGGTTCGTCGCCTCAGATAGGTCTGCGGAAGATATTATACTATTTGAGTTATAACGACACTGTGGCCGCGATAGCGGAGGCTGATTCGATGATTCAGCGTAACCCCGGTCAGGCGGAATATGTGATTCTACGCGGCAACGTGCATGAATTCCTCGGAGACACGGTCTCCTCCCTGCATGATTATCTCACCGCCGAGTCTATCGAACCGGAATCGTCGGGACCTAAGCTGGCCTTGGCGAATTATTATGCCGGTCATAACCGAAGTGATCTCTTCGACCGCAAGACCTACGAGGCAATGCTGTGTGAGGATCTCGAACTGGAACAGAAGCTCGAGATGTCGGCACGCTATCTCGGACAGGTCATCAACGACTCCTCCGATGTGTCGGAGCGTAGCGCCGTGCTCTTCAACTCCCTTCGAGAGCAGTATCCCCATGATCCGCAGGTGCTCGAACTGATGTCGGGCTATTACCGCTACCGCTCGATGTGGCCGGAAGCTAAGGAGGCGATGGAGTATGCCATTGATCTGGATCCGGCCAATGAAGCTTATTGGGTGCAGATGCTATCGCTGCAACTGCAAGCCGAAGATTACGAGGGGGCGATAAAGACCTATCTGAACTCGCAGAAGCATGTCCCGGCCTCGCTCGATGCCATGACCCTCGTCGGAATTGCCTACAATCAGTCTGAGCGCCCGCACGAAGCGATACAGATATATCTCAAAGCCATCGACACGCTGATACCCGGTGTGGATCCCTTGATGCCTATCACCGACAAGGGGCTACCGAAGATTATAGGGAGAGACAACAGTCTGAGAGTGGCCAATCTGATGGCGCTCATCGGTGATGCCATGCATGAGGCTGGAGAGTTGGAGAAGTCCTACGGTATGTATGATAATTCATTACTCTTCGATGACTCTCAGCCTATGGTCTACAACAACTACGCCTACTTCCTCGCCATAGATGGGGGAGACCTGGAGAAGGCAGCCAAGCTCAGCAGTATAGCCCTGGCTCTGGATGACAGTAATCCCACATATATCGACACCTATGCCTGGATACTATATCTGACAGGAGATTATGAGGATGCGTTGCGCCATCAGTTGCAGGCCGTGGAGATAGCTGAGGAGGATGGCAACCCCTCCGCCGAATATTACGACCATCTCGGCGATATATATTACAAGACAGGAGACGTCGAAAAAGGTGTGGAGAGTTGGAAGAAAGCCCTCGAATTGAGGCCCGAAGACAAGAAAATTCAAAATAAAGTAAGTCAAAAGCGCGTTTTATAAGTCAGGACGCACGACAAATCCTCGTCCTGTCGTAACTACATGAGACATCTGATCCGAATCCTCATATGTGCCGTAGCGGCGATGTGCCTATGCATACCGACGACTGATGCGGCCAATCCTCTCTCCAAGAAAGAGAAGCGGCAGTTGCTGACTGATGCTGCCGGAGAGGCTCCCGAGTGGAGCGAAATGTCGCTCAAAGGGAAGTTGCAGAGTGATCTGCTTCCTCTCACAGCGACTGTCAAGGTCTATATGCGGCGCGACTCGCTTCTACTGATGTCCTTCTCCGCCCCGTTTGTCGGAGAGGTGGCCCGGCTGGAAATAGATACTGACAGCATTACGGCCGTCAATAAGATGAAACGCACCGTGACCAGGGTCCCGGTGCGGGACCTGCGTGCCGTGCTCCCCGGCTCACTCTGTGAACTGCAAGATTTTCTGACCGGACGTGTCGTCATCTACGGTCAGGGGTTGCTTTGCACGGATCTCTCGTCGGGACTCGACTGCTATCCGGTCTTTGATGAGTCCACGGATCCGGTGTCGGGTGAGACAGTAGTAGTTGAGACCGAAGCCCCCGAGGGGTGGCTCATCATGCCCCGTACCGATTGGCAACCGGATGGTGCCCGGTACGGGTATGTGCTTGACACAGAGTTACGACCAGCCTCGATGGTCATAGAGTTGGATGATTCGGATGATTATCTGCAAGTGGACTATGAGTAGCGTCGCGGCGAGACGACTTTTGCTGTCAGTACGGCTCACCGGGGCAAGGTCGTA
>CAMWHX010000070.1 GCA_947174155.1 uncultured Porphyromonadaceae bacterium | reverse complement strand
GGTGGCGGGGGCAGGACTCGAACCTACGACCTTTGGGTTATGAGCCCAACGAGCTACCACTGCTCCACCCCGCGGTGTTGATTTCGAGTGCAAAGTTAGCACCTTTTTCGGTCTGGTGCAAATTTTTGGATAGAAAATTCGTGTTAAATATTGTTAATGCGGTAATTGTCACCCGATTATAACTCTCGACTAATAACGACTCCCTTCGCGTTCAGCCGGTAGATGGTCGGAGTACGTCGGATCAGGTATGGAACCTCATCACCCTCACATGCTCTGGTGACGCTCCATGTCGCCGGCCATGATTGGAGATCACGTTGCCAAGCTTCGGTGTCTTCTCCGGCATACACGGCTATTATATTCTCCGCGGGTGGATTCTGCTGTAAGCGATCTCTCAATTCGTGACAGTCGCGGCAGTCGGGGGAGTAGAAGATCAGCATTACTCCTTCCGGAGAGGTATCTCCGATCATACTGTATAGTGTAGTCTCCTCTCCGGTCCGATCTATAAGACAGAGATCGCTACCGGGTGCGCCCGGGCAATTGGCTGCAAGGTCCCGCACATCTTCTACCATCCGCGCGTCTGAGGAGTCAAGCGCTGTAGCAGCCTCGGCGAAGTCGAAATAGATCTCAGTGTCATAGACGGGTGAATCGTACCCATAGAGATAAATCCTCCCGAGTCGTCTGACCATCTCCCAAGAGGCATTACTGCCGGAGTGAACGTCTGCCAACCATCCCGACAGAGCTTCTGCCCGCTTATCCGCCGGGAGGAGCGGAAGCACGGTAGCGTAGTCGGCAAACGCTCCCTCGATGACGGGAGTATCCGTATCGGTGACGTCTCTCCAATCCACACTGTCCCAGTAATGACACACGACATACTCTGCCCTCTCGGCAGGCTGTGTCAATTCAGCAGGGACAGCTGGAAGGAGAAAAAACATCTGTATAATGTTGAATTATGAATGTTGAATTCTGAATTAAGTCGCCGAGATTTTATCGGGATTAACCGGGATTAGCAGGATTTAGTCGGGACTATTCCAATTCCTCCAATCACTCCTGTTAATCCGATTAATCCCGATCTCGATTACTTCTTCAGAAAGTCCTTAACCTTGCCGAGAATATTCTCGACTGTAAAGCCAAACTTCTCGTCAAGCACCTTGGCGGGAGCGGAGGCACCGAAGCGGGTCATGCCGAAAATCTCATATCGACCGCGCATCACGGGCATCAACGATACCGGCAGACCTGCGGTGACACCGAATTCGGGCACTCCGTCGGGGAGGATCTCATGCTTGTAGTCTTCGCTCTGACGCATGAAGAGACCCTGCGAGGGAACGGACACAACGCGGGCGGCTATACCCTCCTCCCGGAGGCGTTGGGCCACCTTGACGAGGAGCGACACTTCACTGCCATTGCCGACAAGCACCAGATCGGGCTTCCCGTCTCCCCAGGCCACATAGGCACCGCGACGCATACCCTCGACATCCTTCACACGATCTTGTCCGGGGATATCCTCTACGTCCTGGCGCGTCAGGATGAGGACCGTGGGTGAAGCCGTATTCTCCATGGCCATCTTATAGGCCATAAGAGTCTCGGGACCATCCGCCGGGCGCAGACAGAGGAGCGACTGGGTGCCGTGAAGGTTATCCATCATTTCGAGCAGACGCATCTGCATCTCGTGCTCCACGGGTTGGTGTGTCGGTCCGTCCTCACCTACTCGGAAGGCATCGTGGCTGAATATATACTTTACGGGCAACTCCATCAGAGCCGACATGCGGATAGCAGGTTTCTCATAGTCAGAGAAGACGAAGAAGGTGCCGCAGGCAGCGATCATGCCGCCGTGAAGCACTATACCGTTCATCAGGCAGGCCATGGTCAGCTCCGCAACTCCGGCCTGCAAGAATCCCTTGCTGAAATCTCCGCGTACGATCTGACCGGCAGCCTTGAGAAATCCTTCGGTCTTATCGGAGTTGGCGAGATCGGCCGAAGACACGATCATATTGCCGACATGCTTGCCGAGGAAATTCAGTATTGTGCCCGAGGTGGTGCGTGTGGCCACATTCGGTTTGAGCTCTATCTGACTCCAATCGAGATCGGGACATTTACCCGACATCCACTGCCCTAATGTCTCGGCCAACTCAGGATTCTCCTGCTTCCATGCGTGAAATTTCTCCTTACGCTCAGACACGATATGCGACAGTTCGAGGCGACGCATGTCAAACATGGCCTGCACGTCATCCCAGATCTTGAATCCTTCGGCGGGATCTCCGCCGAGATTACGGATTGTGGCGTCAATATCCGCTCCTGCCTTCGAAAGGGGTTGGCCGTGAGTGGAGATGGCTCCTTCAAGCGATGAGCCGTCACTTTTCACCACACCCTTGGCCATGACGGTATGACCGATGATGAGGGTCGGACGCTCATGCTCCTCCTGGGCCATGCTCAGAGCGCCGCCGATAGCCTCGGGATCCGTGCCGTCAACTTCCAGCACGTTCCATCCCCATGCACGATACTTGGCGGCGGTGTCCTCGCTGGTGACGTCGCTGACCATAGTGGAGAGCTGAACGTCATTGGAGTCATAAAACATGATGAGGTTATGCAGCCCGAGTGTGCCGGCAATACGACCTGCCCCTTGCGATACCTCTTCCTGGATTCCTCCGTCGGAGATAAAGGCATAAGTCTTGTGAGAAACGACCTCACCGAAACGGGCGGCCATATAGCGCTCTGCGATAGCACAACCGACGGCCATGGCGTGACCTTGGCCCAGAGGACCGCTGCCGTTGTCTACCCCGCGCATTGGATCGAGTTCGGGGTGACCCGGTGTCACACTACCCCACTGGCGAAACTGCTCCAGCTCTTCGACGGGGTAACGTCCGGTCATCGCCAGTACGGCATACAGCATCGGCGACATATGGCCGGGGTCAAGGAAGAAGCGATCTCTACCGACCCACATCGGATCGTTGGGGTCGTAGACCATGTATTTTGAGAAGAGCACTGTTGCAAAATCAGCGCCTCCCATTGATCCTCCGGGGTGACCGGACTTGGCCTTCTCGACCATCTGCGCCACGAGGGCACGGACATTGTCAGCGGCTCTGCGCATCAGCTTGTTGTCCATCGTTTGGTATGATATTTAAGGTTAAGCTTCTTATTTTTAAATTCATAATTCATAATTCATAATTACCGGGGCTGCTCAATTATGAATTATGAATTATGAATTATGAATTGATTATCACTCTTCGACGAGTATCTCAGGCTCTTCGGGCAGTCTCTTCGAGGGGCGAGAGAGCACGAGGGCATAGATAAATATGTAGGCGGCCAGAGCGAAATCTATCCAGAAACTCCCCAGGATACTCCCGGCGGCTATGGAGGACTGGATGAAGGGGAAGATTCCTCCACCACACACCATGACCATGAAGATACCGGAGGCAACGGCCGTGTATTTACCGAGTCCCGTCACGGAGAGGTTGAAGATCGCACCCCACATGATAGAGGCGAAGATACCACAGAGCACGAAGAAGATTGCGTTCAGGGGCACCTGCACCGTGCCGAAGCTCAGCGCCGAAGAGTCGAAACCGATGAAGGTCACCAGCTCCTCCTCGGTGAATATGCCGAGCAGGATGAAGGCCATGGAGCCCAGGGTGGCGACTGTCAGCATGGCGCGCGAGGAGACTTTTCCGCCGATGACTCCGCCGATGAGGCGCCCTATGAGCATCAGCAGCCAGTAGATTCCGACGACTGTGCCGGCGATAGCGGCTGCGCTCAGTCCGGGATTGGCGGCGGAAACCTCCATATGCTTTTCAAGGTACTGGTAAGTCCAGTTGGCTACGCCGACTTCAAGACCCACATAGCAGAATATGGCCAGAACGCCGAAGGTGAAGTTGGGATATTTGAAGGCTCCCGACACGCGTACCTGCGCCTGGGGCTTGCCGAGGTCAGGCGACTCGGGGAGCTTGCTGAGATAAAGCACGATGAAGGCCACTGCAAAGATGACCATGGCCAGGTAGAAGACCGGATTGGCTGAGGAGATGGTGCTCGCAGCTCCTCCAAGCAGTCCCCCTACGATGACGGGTGCCAACGTGGCTCCGAGGGAGTTAAACGATCCGCCGAACTGCACCAGCTGGTTTCCCTGGTTGGGAGTGGCACCCAGAGAGTTGAGCATAGGGTTGACCACAGTGTTGAGCAGACACATCGAGAATCCCGCTACGAAGGCACCAAGGATATAGATCGTAACGGCTGTGGAGTCTACACAGATAAAGCCGGAGAAGTAGGTTATGGCCACTCCGATGAAACCGATCGTCACGGCCCAGAGGGCTGTCACTCGGAAGCCCTTGTTCTGGAGCAGCTTACCGGCCGGATAGCCCATAAACGCGTAGGCTATGAAGTTGGCCAGAGTGCCGAGCTGTGACATCAGGGGATTACCCTTCGACATCTTCTCGATCACTGATCCGAGCGGATTCTGATAGCCTGTCACGAAGGCTATCATGAAGAAGAGCGCGAACATGATGATGATCGGCAGTGCGTAACTCTTCTTTTGGTTTGCGGTCTGTTCTACCATAAGACTTTTACTTAGTGTTGGTAATTGTGGATATATTAGGATAATGTAGAAAAAAGCTGTCTGATCCGGCTTAATGTCTTCCCGCTCGCGAGGTCAGTATTGACGCGTGCCGAAGATGTAACTTCCGATACGGACCATGTTGGACCCGCACTCGACTGCTATCGGCCAGTCGCCGCTCATACCCATCGACAGTCGGTCGAACCCTCGCAGGTCGGGGGCTATCTCCCCCTTGACACGCCGATAGATTCCGGCAATCGCTTCGAAGTCGGCTCGCACGCGGTCGAGGTCATCGGTATTGGAGGCCATCCCCATGATGCCGTCTATATGGACAGCCCTGAGGCGCTCGAAACGACGATCAGCGAAATAGGCTTCCAGCTCCTCGGGGAGGAAGCCGGTCTTGGTCTCCTCACGGGCTACGTGAACCTGCATCAGGACATGCGTCACGACCCCGACCTTGACCGACTGCTCGTCTATAAGATCAAGCAGCCGCTCGGAGTCCACACTCTCGATCATGGCCACATGGCCGACGAGCTGCTTCACCTTGTTGGTCTGGAGGTGTCCGATGAAGTGCCAGCGCACATCCGCGGACATCTGCGGCTCCTTGGCGAGCAGCTCCTGCACGCGGCTCTCACCGAATATGCGCTGACCGGCGTCGTAGGCCTCTCGAAGCGCCTCCACCGGATGAAACTTCGACACTGCCACGAGTTCTACCCCCTCGGGGAGAGCCTCGTGAATCTCTCTGATGCGTTCGGCTATCATGTTGGCGGTATTTTGGAAGTTTCTTAGCGCTGGTCCAGTACCAGGGGATAGACATCCATCAGCATCGTCTCGGTGATGGAGGCAATCTCGTAGTCGGCCATAGTGTCTTTCATACCCTCCTTGAAACGCGCCAAGGCTCCTTCGAAGTCACCGGCCTGCACGAGTATCAGGCTGGCACTCTTCTTCTCGACTCCGGTCTTCTCGTCAAGGGTGATGAAGTTGACCTTGACCATATAGTAGCGGTCACCGGTCTCGTCGAAAAATATTTCTGAAATCTTGGTCTTCTTTACTGCGGAAATCGAGAAGTCGCCCGAGATAAAGGGGGTCATCTGCTCGATGATACGAGCCTCAGCCTCCGTGAAGGTGAGAGCGTCGACGAGATAGGGCTCGTTGACCTTCTTTACAGCCCCGTTTTCCTGCATCTTGTCGTAGCGGACTTTCGTCTCAAACCAAATTGCCATAATGTCTACGGATATTGTGAGTTTTTTC
>CAMWHX010000069.1 GCA_947174155.1 uncultured Porphyromonadaceae bacterium | reverse complement strand
GGGTCTCCAAATTATGAATTATGAATTATTAATTGTGAATTGTGAATTGTGTAGATTGAGCAGGTCGATGACGAGGTGCTGGCCGTCGAGGGGGGTGGGGATTCCGACGAGGAGTTTTATGGCTTCTACGGCTTGGACCGCACCTATGACTCCGGCCACCGGACCCGTGACACCTCTTGTCGTCCGCAGCAGGGCACATAGCGTTTCCCGGTCGGGATACAGGTCGCTGTACCTCCCCCCGGAGCTGCCGCCAAAGATAGTCACCTGTCCCGTCCACTCTCCGATAGCGCCATGTATCCATCTCTTGCCGAGTCGGGCGCAGACGTCATCAATAAGATAGCGAGTGGCATAGTTGTCGGTGCAATCAATGACCAGATCGTAACGGCCTATGATACCCTCCGCGTTCTCGGGTGTCAGCGGCGCGTCATAAGTCTCCAACCGAGTGTCGGAGGATCTGGCGGCCAGATACGCGGCCGTCTCCCCGGCCTTGGAGCGACCTGTCGCCTCCTCGGTATACATCAGCTGGCGATGCAGATTGGAGAGCGACACCACATCGTGGTCCATCAGACCCAGCGTGCCGACTCCGGCCCCGTTGAGATACGGAGCCACCACCGAGCCGAGTCCACCGAGGCCGACAATCAGCACGCGTGACTCGCGGAGGCGCCTCTGCCCCTCCTCCCCGATTTCCCCCACCATCATTTGTCGCGAATATCTCTCCATCTCAATCAAAACTTCTGTCCCAGTCTTTCCATACGGGTTCGAGACCTCCACGCCTGATAGCGTCGGCTACCTCCTCAGGGGTACGTTCGTCGCTGACGGCAAACTGCTCCAGCGACTGCGGATAGACCGCATACCCTCCCGGATCGGTACGCGACCCGGCACTCATCGAGGTCACTCCGAGCTGAAGCATATTGTCGCGCAGAGCAGGACTCTCGCGCGTGGACCACGATATGTCGACATCCGGGTCAAAGATCCGGAAGGCAAACGTCAGTTGGGCGAGTTCGCGGTCACTGATGACGACGTTGGGCTGAAACCCACCCTCCGCCGGGCGCATACGAGGGAAATTGACACTGTAACGTGTCTTCCAGTAGCGTCGGCGCAGGTACTGCAGGTGATATGCCATCATGGTGACATCCGTGCGCCAATCCTCTAATCCGATAAGCACCCCCATACCGATCTTGTGGACCCCCGCCTGCCCCATGCGGTCGTAGCCGTTGAGGCGCCACTCAAAATTGGATTTCATCCCCGCCGGGTGATACACCTTATAGCGGGCGCGGTTGTAGGTCTCCTGAAAACACACTACGCCGTTGAGGCCTGCCTCCGTCAGGCTCCGATACTCCTCCGTGGCGAGGGGCATCACCTCGATGGTCATATTATGGAAGTAGGGACGGCAGATGTGCAGTGCACGACGGATATACTCCACACCCGCGGCTGCCGGATTCTCCCCGGTGACCAGGAGGATATTGTCGAAGGGGGCCAGCTCCTTGATGGCCCGGCACTCCCTCTCGATCTGCTCCGGCGTCAGGATGACACGCCGGAAACGGTTATGGCGGTTGAAGCCGCAGTAAACGCAGGAGTTGGTACAGGAGTTGGTGAGATACATGGGGATATACATCGAGATGACACTCCCGAACCGCTGACGAGTCAGATCGCGGCTACGTCGCGCCATCTCCTCCAGAAAGGGGGTGGCTGCCGGTGAGATAAGTGCCTTGAAATCCTCTACGTCGGGATGCGCGGTCCGCAGGGCGCGTCTGACATCATCCTCCGTTTTCGCCAATATGGAGGCCGTCGTCTCATCCCAGTCTATGGCGGCCAGGATATCGGAAAACCATGTCTGCTGATCGTGTGCCATCGTCAGTCAAGGAATGAGGTCAAGGGACTGGAGGCTTCCGCCTGACGAGACACACTACCCGGTCCCGCCTCATAGGCCTGCCGTCCGGCGATGACCGCCATGCGGAAGGCATCGGCCATGGACACGGGATCTCCGGCCACTGCGATAGCAGTATTGACGAGCACGGCGTCGGCACCCATCTCCATGGCGGCGGCGGCGTGTGAGGGGACACCGAGTCCGGCATCGACCACGACGGGGAGATTGCTCTGCTCGATGATGATCGAGAGGAGTTCGCGGGTGACGAGCCCCTGATTGGACCCTATCGGGGCCCCCAAGGGCATCACCGCGGCTGCCCCGGCCTCTTCAAGACGCTTGCAGAGCACCGGGTCCGCCTGGATATAAGGTAGCACCTTAAAACCCATGGCGGCGAGTCGTTCGGTGGCAAGCAGGGTCTCCACGGGGTCGGGGAGGAGATACCGCGGATCGGGATGGATTTCGAGCTTTATGAAGTCGGTGCCGAAGGCCTCGCGGGCGAGGTGAGCGGCAAGCACAGCCTCCTCGGCATCCCGCACACCGGAGGTGTTGGGCAGAAGAGAGACACCCTCCTGCATGATGTGGCTGAGCATATCATCCTCCTTGTCTGACATGTCGATACGCCTCATGGCCACGGTCACGAGTTGCGTACCGGAAGCCTTGACAGCACGAGCCATCTCCTCATTGGAGCGAAACTTACCCGTGCCCATAAACAGACGCGATGTGAACACGCGCCCTCCTATTTCCAAACTCATAGTGATTAGGTTAAATAATTGGAGTTATTGGTATTATTGGAGTAATTAGAGTAATTGGAGTAATTGGAGAGGTAAAGCCCTATTATGAATTATGAATTATGAATTATGAATTGTGTATACTCTACCGGGTCGGGCGCTCTCAGCACACTCCCGGAGATGGCTATACCATCGACACCGGTCTGCATCAGAGGGTGTAGGTCAGCGAGGGTTATCCCCCCGATAGCCACTACCGGGAGCTGTATCCCCGCCCCTCGCACAGTGGCCATAATTCGTTGATAACCCTCGAGCCCCAAGACCGCGCTCAGGCGCTTCTTGGTGGTGGTGAATCGAAAGGGTCCGAGTCCGATATAGTCAGCTCCGGCAGTGCAGGCGCGTATGATGTCATCTTCGGTATTGGCCGTAGCCCCTATGATGTAGTGGTCACCAAGCAGGGCACGCGCCTCCTCTACCGGCATATCCTCACGTCCGAGATGCACACCGTCGGCACCTGTCTCGCGCACCAACCCTACATGATCATCAAGTATCAACCGGGCTCCGCAGGCATGACATATCGGTGCGAGTCGACGCGCATTCTCGGCTACCACCTCAACCGGTGCATCCTTCATGCGCAACTGTATCCAGCGGCATCCACCCGCCAGAGCAAGACGGGCTCCCTCGATCTCATCATATCGGTCGATGCGGTGAGTGATAAACTGCATCCGGCTGTCGCGACGTATTGACTCGGCGCACCTGTCGCGTGTATCGCCACTATCAGTTTCAGCATCCATCTCCCCTACAACGCTCAGCGTCTCATCCACACGTCTGATAATTCCTTCGGTACCCCCCTCTCCCGTGATATAGCCGGAGAGCACGGCCCCCTGCAGACCGAGGGTGGAGAGCGCTCCGAGGCGCTCCGGGGTGATACCTCCGAGTGCGTATATGCGACGTGTGGCCGCGAGAGTGCGAAGCCTCTCCCCCTCGAACTCCACCCCGCGATAGCCAGGTTTGGAGATACTGTCGAAGAAGGGACTCAGTGTCACATAGTCACTCTTCCCTCGGTCACACTCTCCTCGGCCACTCCCGCTCCGCTCCACCTCATCAAGTGAGTGGCAGGAGCGCCCGATGATCCCATCCCAACCTGCGGGAGGTTCGGGGTGGCGACCATTGAGATGCACCATACACCCGTAGTCGAGAGCCATTTCATGCCAATCATGGAGAGCCACGCGGGAGTGCATATCGCGAGGAATCTCTTCGAGCACACGTCGCAACTCGCGGTAGTCACACTCCGGATGACGCAGATGTACGGCCTCGATCCCACGTTCCAGCATACGGGCCAACAGCATACCCTCACCTTGCAAGGGCACCGCCGGAGTCAGATAACGTATCTTTATCCCAGTCATCCTCCACACACTGCCTGAATCACAGTAATCTCCATGCCGTCGCGCAAGGGGGTTAAATCCCACTGAGCACGAGGCACGACATTACGATCCACGGCGACAGCCACGCCGGGACGAGCGAGACCTTCAGCCTCGAGAAGTTGAAGCAGGGTGGAGACTCCGGCGGCGGGCGCCATGAGTCGGGAGTTAAGTCGTATATTCACGTTCGACCGGATATTAGCGAGGGGTGTGAGCACGCAATCGCGTGGGCTGGCAACAAGTCCTTTCGGCGGTACTGACCGCATCAAGTTCACAGGGTATAATCTCAGCCCCTCGGTCGACGGTGGGGGCACCCCTCTTGTGTTAATAATCTGTCAGGCAAGCAATCTCCAAAACCTATTCCGGCCCGAAAGACCCTGTTTCGATCTCAAAAATCACTTACCGTCCGGACACGAAACTACGTATCCGACGACAAAGTTAGCAATAATTTCCCATTCCCCCACCATTCCTGCTGCAAAACATCATTCACCGGCGGAGGAAGCGGCGGGAGTTGGCGGCTATTTGCTCCTGAAGGGTGAGGGGGTTGACTTGGCGGGCAGCGGCTACGGAGGCTATGACTGCTTCGATCGGACCGGGGGCCTCGTCGGTTTCGGTCAGTAGGGCGGTGTCTGGAATCATCGCGGCGGTGTCAGCGTTAAACTGCACGCCGAGTGAGAGTAGACACCCTGCATTGAGTAGCATACGCGCGATAGAGGGTTTGCCGCGGAATCCGTGTATGACCCACGGCTGGAGGGGAGTGCTGTCTTTGCGGGCGGCTATTATATGGTCGTGAGCACGCACACAGTGCAATATCAGGGGTTTCTGCAACTCTTCCGACAACTCGATATGGTGTTTCAATACATTGATCTGCTCATACAGCGGTCCCCCCTTGAGCAGATCGATGCCACACTCTCCGATAGCGACGACTGCGGGGTGTAAGGCAGCCCGGCGCAAAACGGCGTAATCCTCCTCCGTCGGTACATGCTCAGCCAATGACCAGGGATGGATCCCGACAGAACAGAACTGTCCGTCAGGCAGAGTCTCCCTTACCTGCTCAAACTCCTCGGGTGAATAGGCGATCACCCCCAGCTCCTGCGGAGCCGCATGATGTGTGTGTATATCCAGAACCATTTTTTCAATTCATAATTCTTAATTCATAATTCATAATTGGGATTAGTCGGGATTATTCTCGATTAATCGGGAGAATCGGGAGAATCGAGATTAATCCCGATAAATTGACCTCCGGATTATTCCAATAACTCTAATTACTCCAATAATTCCAATTACTCCAATTAACCCCAATTCAACATTCAAAATTCAAAATTACATTCAGGGCACCGGGTCGTAGCCGCTTCCGCCCCAGGGATGACATCGGGAGAGGCGGCGCAGGGTCAGCCATGAGCCGCGAAGAGGGCCATGTTTACGAAGAGCCTCGACTGCATATTGGCTACAGGTCGGGGTGAAGCGGCAAGCCGCCGGAAAATGTGGCGATATAGCCAACTGATAGAAGCGCACCGGCGCCACCATCACCCCTACCACAATCCGTCGCAATAAATTACCCATCAAACCTCCCACTAATCACTACTACCTGATTCCGGCCACAGTCGCGAAGTCAGCTTCCGGAGCAGGCGACAGAGGCGTCGCTCCACCTCGGCATAGTCGACATTGCTGTCACTGCCGTAGATGAAGGCGAGCGAGAGGGTACGGATATTCGGGTCCGCGGCTACCCGCTCGCGCAGGTCACCGCTGTTGAGGCGGAAAGCCTCGCGCACACGCCGACGCATCAGCACACGGTCCACTGCGCGCCGACGCTTCTTCTTGGGGATGGTCACGAGCATCTGCACCGGACCGATACGGTCG
>CAMWHX010000068.1 GCA_947174155.1 uncultured Porphyromonadaceae bacterium | reverse complement strand
AGGTGGATATGAAAAATATTTCGATGTAACTGAACAAGTGTTAAACTCTTTATACCCACATAGTGTTTTCCTATATATCAAAGGATTAAACCTTCCTTTTGAGCCAACAGTTGATCCTGATGAGGTGGGGGTAAAGGTCGACGTCGATGGTTGGAAAGCAATAGAGATTGATATTGAATAATAACAAAATATATTACTATGAAGACATCTCAACTCCTTCTTGGCGGCATGGCAATTTTTGCCATCTCCCTGGCTTCGTGTAGTAGCGAAGACGGTCCGGCAGATCCGTCGACACACACTTATGATCGTCAGATTCGCTTCGCGGCGTCGACCGATCTGACACGTAGTGATATCACAACTAATACGCTCAACTCCTTCAATGTGTATGCATATACGGGGAAGACTGTATTTATGGATAATGTCACCGTGTCCAAGAGTGCCACAAACGTATGGACCTACTCTCCGATAAAGTATTGGCCGGCACAGGAGGCTGTGGATTTCTATGCCTTCGCTCCAAATGACTGGCTGGGGAGTGCTACTCCCGTGATGCCGGTGCCTTATGACAACCTGGAGGGTATGACGGATCTTATCTATGCAGTCAATCCCAACATGAAGGGGTATACCGGCACTCCTAATGCTCAGGTGCACTTCAATTTCCGCCATGCTCTCTCCAAGGTGAGCATAAAACTCAGTTCTACCAACACCTCCATTCAGGTGAGGGTAACTAACGTGGCGCTCGCCAACATCGCTTCGAAGGGTAATTTCCATTTCCCCACCAACTCTACGGCAGGAACCGTGTCGCCCAACAGTGTCGGATACTGGAATGACCAGAATACACCCATCCCGTATCTCTATCATATGTCCCAGGCGCCTGATGATGTGATTACGCTTACATCGACCCCCAACGACCTGAGCAGTCCCGATGCGATCTTCGGGGGCCCGAAGTATCTTGTGCCTCAGAGACTTGTGTGGAATAACGGCGGTTCCGGTTCCGACACATATATTACCGTCATGTGTTCGGTATACGATGCCACCACCGGCACTAAGATCTGGCCTAACGCCAACACTCCGGCCGATAATGTGGTTCAGGGGAGCACCTATGGTGACGGCCTGCTGAAATTCCCCCTGTCGACCACATCCTTCAACGAGTGGCAACCGGGTTATCACTATGTCTACAATGTGGTGATCAACTCCAACGACGAGATGGGAGCCATCGAGTTTGGAGATCCCTCGGTCGAGACATACGTTGACGTTGATACAAACTATCATTGATCTAAGTGGCTCATAGAAATTAAATGATATACGTAGCTCACTAAAGGAGTCGTCCGGACTTCCGGTAATATGAAATCAGGGATGCCTCATCGCCCTCGGGTGGTGAGGCATCCTTCTGATTCTTATATCGCTGATTTTCGCAGAGTAAGGGAGTGAAAATTTGGCGAGACGGAAAAAAATTGGTATCTTTGTGTGCTATAATGCGACTTTTATTGTACTTAACTAAATAAATCTAATCGTAAAGATATGAATTTCAAATGCTTTTGGGCTGCTGCGGCTTTGGTTGCGGCTTCTCAGCCGGCTCTGGCGGCGGGGTGGCCTGCCAATTATGGCGGTGTCATGCTTCAGGGGTTCTACTGGGATTCCTATGCGGATACCAAGTGGACTAATCTTCAGGCTCAGGCTGATGAGCTCAGCGAGTCTTTCCAGCTGATCTGGGTCCCTAATTCGGGCTACTGCGGCGGTCATCAGAATATGGGGTACATGCCTCAGTATTGGTTTACCAATCATAACTCCTCCTTCGGTACCGAGCGTCAGCTCACATCGATGATTCAAGCGTTTGCCGAGCGTGGCACGGGTATCATCGCCGATGTGGTGGTCAATCATCGCAACGGTGTGACCAACTGGTCCGACTTCCCGACCGAGTCCTGGAACGGCAAGTACTGGAAGCTCGGTCTGGATGCCATCTGCTGCAATGACGAGATGGCCTATGCCTCCGGTCAGCCGAAGCCTACGGGTGGATATGACACGGGTGAAAACTTCGATGGAGCCCGTGACCTGGACCACACCAACGCTACGGTGCAGGATCACGTGAAGAACTACACGAAGTGTCTCCTCGAAAAGTATGGATATTCCGGATTCCGCTACGATATGGTGAAGGGTTACGGGGGCCAGTATACGAAGATCTACAACGAGTATTCCAAACCTACCTACTCCGTAGGTGAGTACTGGGATGGCAATTACGATGCCGTGGCCGGATGGATCGAAGCAACCGGCAAGACTTCGGCGGCTTTCGACTTCCCTTGCAAGTATGCTATCAACGACGCCTTCCACTCCGGCGATATGCGTAAGCTCGTCTGGAAGGCCAACGGCACTACTGACCAGCCTGCGGGTATGATTCACTTCGGATATTCGCAGTATGCGGTGACCTTCGTGGATAATCACGACACATATCGCGACGGCTCCAAGTTTAACGGCAATGTACTCGCTGCCAACGCCTTCATACTGATGAGTCCGGGAACGCCCTGCGTATTCCTCCCCCACTGGAAGGCTCACAAGGAGGCCATCAAGCAGCTGATCGCAATCCGTCATGCCGCCGGTCTGCATAATAACAGTGCGGTGCGTGTGCTTCGCAGTACCAGTGACTGCTATATGGCGGAGGTGACCGGCACGAAGGGTAAGGTCGTCGTGAAGATCGGATCGGCGATGGTGTCACCCTCGGGCTGGAATGATTCTCAGATCAAGGCCAGCGGCACAGACTATTGTGTCTGGACCAATGTCAACGTGCAGGGGGGCGGTGAGATCACCTATGGACCCGATCATCTCTATCTGCTTGGCAACCTGGAGCAGGGTCAGTGGAACACCAACGTGAAGGTGGAGTTTCAGAAGGATGGCTCCGTATACACTGCGAAGAAAGTGAAGTTCGTCCCCGCCTCCGGTGAGACATACTGCTTCTTCAACCTCGCTACCGGTCTGGGTTCGAGCTGGGATGTGGTCAACGGCAGTGACCGTTACGGCTCGGCACAGGAGGGTGATATCATTCAGCCCGATTTTGCTGCTAAAATGACCACGTATAGTGGTGGAAATGCCGGCAACTGCAAATCCTGGAAGATACTGCCGGGGACTTACGATCTGGTGGCCGACTTCAAGAAGGGGACGCTGACGGCCAAGTCCATGACCGTGGGTGTCGAGGATATAGAAGCCGATGATGTGGCTCCGGTCTACTACACTCTGCAGGGTATCCGTGTCAGTGAGCCGGTGGCCGGAAATACCTATATCGTGGTGCGTGGCCGCACGGCGACTAAGGTGATGATGCGCTGATCGCGTATAGACGCGTAATAAAACAAGAAGAGGCACTCCGAAACTTCGGAATGCCTCTTCCCGTTTTATCGGGGAGTCTCCGGAGTGTCAGGCGACTCCGAGGAGTTCGATTTCGAAGATGAGGGTGGAACCGCCCGGTATACCGGGGATATTGCGGTTGCCGTATGCTTGTTCGGCAGGGATATAGACCTCCCACTTGTCTCCGATGTGCATCTGCTGCATAGCTATGATCCAGCCGGGAATCAGTTCACGCAGGCGGAAGGCAGGAGCAGTCCCTCCCCGACTGCTGTCGAAGGTCTTGCCGTTGATTGTCTTACCCGTATAGTGTGCTGTCACTACACTGTTGCGATTTGGTGTGGGAGCGTTGGAATCACCCTTACGTAGCACCTTGTAATAAATCCCCCTGTCGAGAGGTTGCACTCCGGCTTCCCGGGCCTTGGCCGCCAGCCACTCCCTGTTTTTGGTCACATATTCCTGTTTTGCCATCCTTAAAAGATTTACGTCAGAATGTCTGTGTATGGAGTTCGTAGGTCTTCTCGCGCAGGTAGGCGCCGAGGGCTTCCGGGTCGCCGTTGAAGCGGGTCTGCTCCTCGACTGAGATCGGTCTGCCGACAGAGATATGCATCGGTTTGTGGCGCTTGCTGAAAAGCTCGCGCGGCAGCATCAGGGAGCGTAAGGGCCAGCAGGCGTGTCCCATAAAATTGAAGAGCCAACGGTTATTGCCATGGAAATATATAGGTATTACAGGCACCTTGGCGCGAGCTATGATTTGAAGCACCGACGGTTGCCAGGGGCGGTCGACCAGAAATCCGGTCTTGTCGGTCTTGCTCATCGCTCCGGCGGGGAAGAATCCGACCGGATGACCATCCCTGAGACGGCGCAGGGCCTCGCGGATGCCGTTGACGGATACCTTGCGTTTACTTTGGTCGGCGGAAGCACTCTGGTCTACGCTTATGAAATTAGGCCGCATGGCGGAGATACGCCCTAAAATCATGTTTACCATCACCTTGTAGTCGGGACGTAAGCGGGTCACCAGGTTGATGAGGGCGATGCCGTCGATCGAGCCGAAGGGGTGATTACTGACCGTTATGAAGGCGCCTCCATCCTTGAACTCTTTGAGATACTCCTCACCGTGGACGATGAGGGGGGTGTCAAACTCATCTTCGATAAGGTGGCGTGCGAACTCCGGGCCCGGTGTCTTGCACCAGGCTCCGTGGACACGGTTGACCTCGTCAAAGGCGAGCAGTTTCATCACGAAATTCACAAGTTTATGATGCCCCTTGAGTTTAGGCACCATCTCGCAGATATCGTCATAATTAATGACATCAGGCCGCACATCCTCAGGACGTATCTCGTCAGCAGCTATATCGGGGTTTACAGTATTATCCATAAGAAACGGTGGTTAGTGAAAAGATCCGGCCGGTCTCAGACCCCAACCCACGGGAAATGTTGATGCCGCGGTCTCACTCACTGATATATCGTTTGTATTCTTCTATAAAACGTCTGAAGCATGCGAATCGCATGAATACATACTCAAAAAGGAGAAAACCGGCTAAGGAGCATCCGATTCCTCCCAGCACGTCGAGTATGTAGTGGTGTGAGGTATAGACGGCTGTAAACCATATGCCGAGTGTCACCACCCCTAAGAGCAGTGTCCATCCCCAAGGCACCCGGTAGCGCACGGCGTAGATGAAGGCGACAAAGGTGTAGGCGGAGTGGAGAGAGGGCATGGCGGCGAAGACGTTGGAGTTTCGCGCATACAGCGCATCGAAGATGCCGAGTCCCGTCATGCGGTCGAAGGCTCCGAGTCCCGCCACATCTCCCGGCGTGCCCGGTATGGCCTCAAACCCTTGTTTGGCCACATACCACGGCGGTGCGGCCGGATGGACATAGTATAGAGCAAACCCGATGAGGTTGACCAGCAGGAAAACCAGAGCGAAATGCAGGTAGGGAGCGCGACGGCCGGAAAAATACATCCACAGGCCGAAGATAATCGGCAGAGGGACCCAGCAAAGATAGAACACGCCCGCCATGAAGTCAGGGATCGCGGCGCGGTGCAGAGCCCAAAACTCGTTAGGCGTCAGACGTATCCCATCAGCGCCCGTGATTCCGAAGAGTGATCGCTCTGTCTCATAGAGCCCCTGCACGTCGACGGGATTCACTTCATAGTTGGGCAGAAGATTCATCCAGTCGTAGGATATGCCGAAGATGATGAAGGGGAGAATGGCCACTGTCAGGCGGCGCGTGGAGGGGGTGATGAAGTATAGTCCGGCAATCAGGAGAGCCATGGCTATATGTTCGGGTCGAAACCCTATGAAGAGCACCGTGACGCAGAGCCATAGAGCCAATGCGACGAGACACCACAGGGACTCGCGTAGTGTGGGAGCCTGATACTTCATAGTCGTGGGTATCAGTGGTGTCGGTTGAGTTGGGATTTCACATGGGCTATGCGGGCGAAGGCCGTCAGATTGGCAAACACGGCGATCAGCCACACGGCGTAGACCATCGGAAGCATCGAGGCTGCATCCTCGACTCCACACTGCCCGAGTATGCCGGCTGTGAGGGTGCCCAGCGCGGTGACCACCACACGCTCCGGACG
>CAMWHX010000067.1 GCA_947174155.1 uncultured Porphyromonadaceae bacterium | reverse complement strand
CATCGAGCCATATCCAGGCGTTGAGATCACCCGCGTGGAAGATCGTGCTTGGTTTCTCTCCGTCGGTGGTGACGACATAGGAGTTGCCTATATCTGTCGATCCGAAGGCGCGGATGGAGAGATCAGGTAGGGTAGCAGTCATCCCGGGGGTCAGGATGGTCACTCGGTCTACGGGGATCTTGGGTCCGCGCCACAGAGAGTCCGGGTTAAGACGGTAACGGGCGTGGCGGGCGGTGTCTTTGCTGAGGATATAGTGGGTGTCAGGGTGGGTTTGGATCCAGTCGAAGATTTCGGGGTTATAATGGTCTTTATGGTGGTGGGAGACTACGACGTAGAGTCTCATTCCGGGTTTCAGGGGGGCCAGGAGAGGGTGGGAGCCGTCGGTGACTCTCGGGTCTTTCCAGTAGTCGAAGACTATCATCCATTCGCCGGGTCGGACTATGGTGAAGCAGTCGTGCCAGATATATTGGATCTTCATTTTATTTTGTGATTAGGAGCGAGTCCGAGCCGCGCCGGGGACAGCTACGCATATCAGCGGACACCGGGCCCCTTGGGCGGGGCACTGATAGACTCGTCAGGGCGTCGGGTCAGCTTTTGAGGGTGGAGAGGGCTATGGTCCTGAGGGTATCTTTGTAGAGGTTGTGGGCCGCTGTTGCCTCGGGGGAGAGGCGGGCGTCGCTATTGCCGGCCCATCGGCGGCAGTTGTAGAGGGAGTCATAGATGCGGCCGGTGGCGTAGCGGCGCGTGATGGCGAGAGCCATCGCGTAGTCTTCGCCGTAGCTGACATTGGGGAAGCGGATCTCACGGGCTATCGGGGTGTAGAAGGCTCTGGGTGCACCCATACCGTTGATGCGCAGGAGATTGTATCTGCCCCATTCTTCCGTCCACTCCTTATGGTCAATAAGGCCCGGGGGAAGGATATTGAGCTCAAAATCTGTCAGTGTGTATGACCCTACTACCATGGCGTAGTCTCCGTGGCGGAATTCAGACACGATCCGGCTCAATGTGTCTCTCCCACCATAGATGTCGTCACTATCGAGTTGAACAGCAAAGCGGCCACATTCCTCTGAGTCGAGAGCCACGTTCCAGCAGCCACCTATACCGAATCCCTCCGTGCCGTCGAGAGTGATGACGTGCAGACGTGAGTCCTCCTCGGCGAGGTCAGAGAGGATCTGCGACGTGCCGTCGGTCGAACCGTTGTCGACCACGATAACGTTAAAGGAGAAGTCCGTCTCCTGGGCGAGAGCGGAGCGCACTGCGTCACCGACAGTGCCCACTCGATCGCGCACCGGTATGATGACCGAGGCTTCGACGGGAAACTCCCCCTTCGAGAATTCGACCTTGACGGGGGCTGTCGGAGAGAGAAGACCGGCGAAGCGCAGCCAGATGATAAACTGTCGCTGCATATTATCCTGATACTCTTTCGAGCGGGGATTTACGTAGTCGTGCTGTCGCGCTCCGGAGTCACGCAGGTCCTCCATGGGGAGAACGCTCAGATACTCCGGAAGCATCCGGATCCCCTCCGGTTCGAGACTCCAGAGCAGGCGTTGGAGATAGAGAAGGGCGTCGGGGGAATTAGCGGGGTCGCCGCCGTCCTGCCGATAGAGGTGTTCGGCCAGTGTCAAGCAGCGATCATAGAGATCGCGACGTACAGCAATCAGCGGACCGAAATCGAAATCATCGCGTACCGAGCCGCTCATGTATGGGGAGAGGGGATGATCCTTCAATTCTCCGTCGGGGAGGAGATCACGATACCAGGCGAAGCAGGCAGCCGAGCCAAGTGCAGCCTGTCGGAGTCGGTGAATATCGGCATTGCGCACAGCGGGATTTATCAGCAGGGCGAAGTCGCCATCATATGTCAGATTATATTGCATGGGCCTATGGGAGTATTCAGGAGGTTAAGTATAATTTATTATTGAGAGGGGCAGTGATTTCACGTTATGGTTCCGCCGTCAGCAGAGTCTTCATCAGTAGAGAGCGCTGATTGGAGTCTGTGAGGGATTCGACCGGCACGCTGGTGACGACCACGCGTCCCTTACCGCGTTTCACCACATATCCGGCAGCTCCGTCACTGTCACTGAACGTCAGAATCTCGCGTGCATCGACACCGCTTACCGGCATCAATGCGTCGGGATGCTCCACTATGTAGTGGTTGTCATTGAGAGTATTGGAGTAAGTGTATATCGCAGGATCCTGATTACTCTTCGGAGCAGGCACGGTCTCTATACGTCCCGACAGAGTCGGAGCCACAGAGTCAGGCACCACGCCCAGAAGATCGTGAGCAAATTTCTCAGCTCCCTCCGAAGCACGCGGATCAGCGAGGTCGCTGGCTACATAAGCCCCGCTCACAATCAGGCGTCCACCCTTGTTGACAAAGGTCTGCAAGCGGCTACGCAGGGCAGGCGGAAAGGCTTCGAACTTCGGATTGGGATCGGCACCTATGAGAGTCAGGCGCTGCTTGCCGAGTATCAGGTCTACGGTCTTATAATCGGAGAGTTTAATCTCACCGCGAGTGACGGCCCCGAGACTCGTCGAGACGAAGCCGCGCCCCGAGGCAGCAATTGCCTCTCCGTGGACAGCGGGGAAATCGAACGTATTGCCCGCGACGACAGTCGCTATATCCGAGCCTGAGGAGCGACCGAAGCTCTCCCCCGCCGAGCGACGGAACTCCGTCTGAGGACCGGTGTATGATATATCCCGGATATAGGGTACTCCGAAATCTATGTCACTCCGGAAGCCGGCACGCCCATCAGCCGAGAAAAATTCCGGACCGCTCACACGAGTGAAACCGTTGATCACAAGCACCGGATCTCCCGATTCCCCCTCTCTCAGGGCGAGGGTCTCGGAGGGGAAGGAGAGACCCCCATCGTTGACTGCTATGATCTGAAACGAGTGAAGTTCGTGATCCTCAGTCTTGACATCAAACTTGGTCGAGCGAGTCTCGCCGATCTTATGCCATGCGCGTTCACCCTCCGAGCGCTCCATGATGATGTATCGCGAGGGATGTGCGGTAGGTTCGAGAGGGTCGGTGGTCGGAAGCCATTCCAGTCGATAGTGACCCGGTTTGGTGCGTGTGATGCCGAAGTCGCGCACCGGGAGAGGCTGAATGACAACCTGTCGCCCCTTGCGTTCAGCCACGAAGCGGGCGAGCGCCTTGTAGATTGCACGCCCCACGGTGAAACGGAAACTTGGATCGAGACCCAGACGCATATCCGCGAAGTTCTGATGACTGAGAAGTTCGATAAGTGCCGTCGGCACCTCCGGCACACGCGCTTCTACATAAGACTTGTCCCACATCGCACGACGAGTCCAGCGACTATCATATGTCTGGCGGATATCTGTCGTAATCTGTCGCATCAGCAGGTCGGTGAGCATACGGGAATTGATACGCGGAGTGCCGTCAGCATAGGACTCTCCTCCATCGGTAAAGTAGATACCCAATGTGCCGACATATGAATCATCGGCACGTTTCCCTGCGTCGCTGTGGAGAGCCATAGCGACGTCAACAGGAATCCCGAGACCGGGTTGATCGGGAAGCACACGAGAGCCCCCTGCGAGATAGTTTACCCAGTGGCCGCGAGAGGTATAATCATCCTTATAGTCATCCGTGCCGCCATATGGTGAATACACCTCCTCGGGCATACCGGCCCACTGCAACCAATATCGGGCACCCTCCAGATATCGCGGGAGACCGGAGGTCTTGAAGTCGGGAGCCTTCTGCGTCGGAGCGGAGGGTTTGGGCTGAGGCTGAGAAGGCTCTGCCGACTCTGACTCCGGGTCTTGCGCATGATCGGTGAGATCTCCGTTGTCATCCGTCTCAACCTGCTCCGCTGCCTGAGGGGATTCCATCGGCAGGTCCTGACCCCAGAAGATATCCGAGCGACGCGGGGAGCGTGCAATATTGCCCATACCTCCGCCGATTTTGACAGCATCCGCCGTGATGACGGTGCCTGTGTGGTCGCTGACATTGGATAGGGAGACCAACGGAGTTTCCAAATCCTGCCCCTCCTCGAAGGGGAAGGTACCGAGATAAATCCATGTGCCTCCACCCATCTTCTGATTGACAGAAAACTCCTTCGATCCCCCGGCATAATTTACGGTATATCGAGCATCGGGGGTAGAGTTGGGGAGGGTATGATAGCTGACATAGACAGCATAATCGCCATCCTCAGGTATATCGCCAAACCATTTCGCATGACTCGCGTGAGAGGCGGAGCGCACGGACTGCACCTGACGATATGTGCCGTTTTCGAAGGGATTCTCCGTGTCACGGAAATCCTCGAGATCGTAGATGAATCCCTCCTCCTCGCCGTCGCTCCATCGCTTGTCACCGTTAGTCTCGGAGTATGTGGTCTGAGAATATATCTGACCCTCAGGGTTGACGTCATTATCTATGATAACCTCGTTTCGATTGATATCACGCTCACGCGGGAGCATCACGTATGCTCCGGCGTTTTCAAGCATAGGAACAACATAGGGGAGTATATACCCCATGGTGTAAGTGTCTTCGATACTCTGGAAGAGGAGAGGCCTCTGCCACATCCAGGCACCGGCCGAGGGTTTATAGTACTTGCCGTGGCTATGCCAGAGAGCGATGATATCACCCTCCATGCCATGCTTGGGGCGGGCGAGAGGATCGCGATCCACCACAAACGACACCGGGTGACGGGCGTTTTCCGGCAGACGGTCGATCTTCATGATATAGTAGGAGAGGGGATGGTTGGCCACACGGAGGTCTACACGGAAGCGCTTCAGCGAGTCGGGGAGGGCCGAGGTGGTAGCCTTCTGCAGATCTATTATGAGATCGGTGTCAACGGGGAGATAGGTGAAATTCTCATTGAGCGACACACGGGCCACACGGTTGTTGTCGTCGGTCTTCACGCTATTGACTCGCAAACCGCCGGGATTGTGGTTTGCCGGCACAGCAGCGATGATAGCCTCGTTGACGCGCAGGGTCAAGGAGTCGTTTTGCGGGGTTTCGACCGGTTTGGGAGTGGAGACCTTGCGGGTCACCGCCGGAGCTTTTCGCGACTTGGTCCGTGAGGAAGATTTCTTGCGGGCTCCGGATTTCTTGGATGATGAGGTTGCGCCCTTAGCCGAGGCGGACTTTTTCTTGGTCGATTTCTTCTTTGACTTTTTCTTGGCTGCTTCCGACGATGTGGAGGCAGGAAAAGAGGTCATGACAGAGGCGGAGGATGAGAGGAAATGTGACGACGGCATCGACGCGTCGGCCACAAAGAGAGTGCCGGCTGCGAGTATGGCCGGAAGTATATATTGGGCGGGAATAATCTTCATGTTAAAGTTATAACGCCCGAAACCGGGGTTTTCGTTTAGAGTATACGAGGGAATCTGATGATAAAATGCAACAGGTGATAGAGAAAAATTCAGCCGTAAACAGTGAAAGAGGGCGTGACCGTCATGGTCACGCCCTCTTTGCTATGATTAGAAACTTGGTTTCTTGTGATGTGTGTCGGAGATCCGGATTAGCGAACGACCTTCACAGCCTTACCGTCCTGAACGCGGATGTAGAGACCCTTGCCGGGGTTTGCTACGCGTACGCCCTGGAGGTTGTAATACTCGGCAGCGCCGTCGGCAGTTACGATCTCAACACCGGTGTAGATAGCACCGTTGAACTCGTAGATGGTATCAGCCACTTCATTGCCTTCAGCATCATAGAGAACGGCGTTAACCTCAAAGTAGTAAGTCGGCCCAAGTACGATTTCATTGTCGGAATCGTTGATCCAGCAGATAGCACCTGCCTCAGTCTTGGAAGTAGTAGTAGCATCGATGATGGTGACAGGAGCTGCAGCGTCATTGTCGAGGATGTAGCGGGTTACGGTTACATGCATGCTGGCGACGGCATCATTGTTGTCAGTATCGATGATGATACCGGGCTCGTGAGCGCGGAATGCACATACG
>CAMWHX010000066.1 GCA_947174155.1 uncultured Porphyromonadaceae bacterium | reverse complement strand
GACCAGCAGGGCTTCAACTCAGTCTACATGATGCTTGACTCCGGTGCCCGTGGTTCAAAGGACCAGATCCGTCAGCTCTCCGGCATGCGTGGTCTGATGGCCAAGCCCCAGAAAGCCGGTGCAGAGGGTGGTCAGATCATCGAGAACCCGATTCTTGCAAACTTCAAGGAGGGTCTGAGTGTGCTGGAGTACTTCATCTCCACTCACGGTGCCCGTAAGGGTCTTGCAGATACCGCATTGAAGACAGCCGACGCCGGTTATCTGACCCGTCGTCTCGTAGACGTGGCTCACGATGTGATCATCAACGAGGAGGACTGCGGCACCCTGCGTGGTCTCGTATGCACAGAGATCAAGAATAATGAGGAGGTAGTTGCCTCTCTGAGCGAGCGTATCCTGGGCCGCGTATCGGTACACGATATCGTAGATCCCTACACCAACGAGCTCATCGTGGCCGCCGGTGAGGAGATCACAGAGCCTATCGCAGAGAAGATAGAGAAATCGGCTATCGAAGCTGTTGAGATTCGTTCGGTGCTCACTTGCGAATCCAAGAAGGGTGTCTGCGCCAAGTGTTACGGCCGTAATCTCTCGACCCACCGCATGGTGCAGAAGGGTGAGGCTGTAGGTGTGATCGCCGCCCAGTCTATCGGTGAGCCCGGTACTCAGCTGACACTGCGTACATTCCACGTCGGTGGTGTCGCCGGTAACGTGGCCGCCGTCAAGGATGTCACCGCCCGTCACGACGGTATCCTGGAGATCGATGAGCTCCGCACCGTCAAGGATAAGGAGGGTACCGATATCGTAGTCGGACGTATGGCCGAGATGCGCATCATCGAACCCAAGAGCAAGATCGTGCTGACCACGGCCAGCATCCCCTACGGTTCGAAGCTCTTCTTCGGCAATGGTGCCGAAGTCAAGAACGGCGACATGATCTGCGAATGGGACCCCTTCAATGCAGTCATCGTGGCTGAGGAGGGTGGTAAGGTGAAGTTCCAGAACGTCGAGGAGGGCCAGACCTTCCGTGTAGACGCTGACGACGCCACCGGTCTCCGCGAGAAGATCATCATCGAGTCCAAGGACCGCACCAAGGTGCCCGAGGCTCAGATCATCGATGCTTCCGGAGAGGTGATACGCACTTACTCACTCCCCGTGGGAGCTCACCTCATGATCGAGGATGGTGAGGAGCTGACCCCCGGTCAGGTATTCGTGAAGATACCTCGTGCCGCCGGTTCCGCCGGTGACATCACCGGTGGTCTCCCCCGTGTCACCGAGCTCTTCGAGGCCCGTAACCCCTCTAATCCCGCTGTGGTCAGTGAGATTGACGGTGAGGTTAAGTTTGGCAAGATCAAGCGTGGTAACCGTGAGATCAGCGTCACTTCGCGTCTGGGTGAGGAGAAGAAATACCTCGTGCCCCTGTCGCGTCAGCTCCTCGTGCAGGAAAACGACTACGTGCGTGCCGGCACACCCCTCTCCGATGGTGCCATCACTCCCTCCGATATTCTCAATATCAAGGGCCCCACAGCCGTTCAGGAGTATATCGTCAATGAGGTGCAGGACGTATACCGTATGCAGGGTGTGAAGATCAACGACAAGCACTTCGAGGTTATCGTGCGCCAGATGATGCGTAAGGTCAATATCCTCGATCCCGGAGATACCCGATTCCTCGAGCAGCAGATCGTCGACAAGCGTGACTTCATGGAGGAGAATGACAATATCTGGGGTAAGAAAGTCATCACCGATGCCGGTGACTCCACGACTTACCTCGCCGGTCAGATCATCACCCAGCGCAAGCTGCGTGACGAGAACTCTGCCCTCAAGCGCAAGGACCTCAAGATCATGCAGGTGCGTGATGCCCTCCCCGCTACTTCGGAGCAGATCCTCCAGGGTATCACCCGCGCCGCTCTCCAGACTTCGAGCTTCATGAGTGCTGCCTCCTTCCAGGAGACCACCAAGGTTCTCAACGAGGCTGCCATCAACGGTAAGACAGACTACCTGGAGGGTATGAAGGAGAACGTCATATGCGGTCACCTGATCCCCGCCGGTACCGGCCTGCGCGAGTACAATCGCCTTATCGTGGCCAACAAGGATGAGCTCAGCGCCATGCAGGCTACTGACGCTGCCGATGCAATGGGGCAGATTGAAGATGCCCAGATTGTCTCCGAGACACGTCATTAATTCGACATAATTTCAAAAAAAAGCGCTTCCGGACACCCGGAGGCGCTTTTTTTTGAAATTTTATTGCTATATTTGCGCTATGGAGGCCCGGAGCCTTCCAATATGTGTGCCGCAGATAGCGGCTTTAACCTAAAAATCGATAGAAATGAAGAACCTACGAAGACTCATATTTGAGATTCCGCTGATAGCCCTCGGTCTGTCGGCATGTCATCATAATGCAGACACCACACTTGAATTCGCCCCCGGCTCCGAATATGAGGGTGAGAGAGTAGAGGTGATGTCATACACCGATTCGATTACTCTGGCGGCAGACACAGTGCGCGGCGGCCGCGTGATCCTTAATATCCCGGAGGTCGGTATGGACCCGGACGGTAAAGAGGTGGAGCTGCAATTCCCCCTCTTCGCGCAGGTCAGCATCGGAGGGAGAATCAAGGGGTTTTATGTCGTAGAGCCCGGCGCTGCCCTTCTGGACTCCACTATGAGTATAGCCTCAGGCACAGTGACCAATGATCGATTTGCAAGTGTCATGGCACACCTTGACAGTATCGAGGATACCAACGATATGATCCTCTATACAGAGGAACTCCTCAAACAGCGCAAGGCGCTTGGGGACAGTCCTATCAGCGACTATCTGTGGATAGAGTGGGTGAAGTATGCAGATCCGGGGGAGGTCGAGGCGAGTCTGACGGAGGTACCTCAGGCTTTGCGTGAGAGCCGCAGGGCTCAACACTATCTCCGCTTTGCCCGTCTGCGTGCCGCCACAATGGCGGGACAGCCGTATGTAAATTTTGAAGGGGAGAATGCAGAGGGAGTACCCGTATCGCTTAAAGACTATGTGAAGCCGGGGCGCTGGACCCTGGTTGATTTCTGGGCCAGCTGGTGCCCTTATTGTATCAAGGAGATTCCCGAGTTGAAGGAGGTGCTGGAGAAGGCTCACGGACTGGGTCTCGATATTGTGGGAGTGGCCGTAAGAGACACCCCGGAGGATACCCGCGCCGCCGTGAAGCGATTTGATATACCGTGGCCCGTCATCTACAACGTCGGCCGACGTCCCTATGATATCTACGGGTTTTCCGGGATACCCCATCTGATGCTGATAGGTCCCGATGGCAAGATCGTATCTCGCGGCGAGACACCTGCGCAGGCAGTGGAACATATAGAGAAAGCTCTGGCCTCCTCCGAAGCGCGTATCGTAGATTAAACCCTCCCGCGACACGGGGTGTTTCTACCTCAGAGTCCACATTAGACAATACAAACTGAACTTCCTCCTCACTAATGAACATGAGTAATCAAACGGACAATAATCCTCAGGATAAAGACACGCAGGGTGTCAAGACTGCCGAGACTACCCAAAATCCTCAATACGGCTCACTCGTGGAGCTGATAGAGAATTCAGTTAAGAAGAATTGGGACCATATGGCACTTTCCGATATCGGCGGTGCCAACTATCGTTATCGCGATATGGCGGAGAGCATAGAGAAACTGCACATGCTCTTCGAGGCTGCCGGTCTGAAACCGGGAGACAAGGTTGCGCTTTGCGGACGCAACTCCTCCAACTGGGCGGTGACGTTTGTAGCCTGTCTGACTGCAGGTATGGTAGCGGTGCCCATACTGCATGAGTTCAAGCCCGACACGGTGCATCACCTGGTGCGCCATTGTGATGCCAAGATGCTCTTCGTCGATCAGGCCATCTGGGAGAATCTGGATGAGAACCACCTGCCGGATCTGATAGGTGTAATCTATATAGCAGAGTTCGGCATGCCACTTTCCCGCAGCAAGCATCTCACCGAGACACGCGATAATATCAATGAGGTCTTCGGCAAGAAGTATCCCTACGACTTCACTCCAAAGGATATATCGTGGCATCGTGACGAGCCCGAAGAGCTGGCCGTCATCAACTATACCTCCGGGTCGACAGGTATGTCGAAAGGTGTGATGTTGCCATATCGCTCGATATGGAGCAATATACGCTTTACCATAGACCATCTCCATTTCCTCAAGCCGGGCGACGGTATAGTCAACATGCTCCCTCTTGCCCACCTCTACGGTATGGTGATCGAGATGCTTCATCCTCTGGTCAAGGGTTGCCACTGCAATTTCCTGACCAAGGCTCCGTCGCCCAAGATTATATTGGCCGCTTTCGCGCAGGTGCGTCCCAAGCTCATCATTACGGTCCCTCTGATTCTGGAGAAGATAATAAAGAAGAAGGTCTTCCCCCTTCTTGAAAAGCCGATGATGAAGTTCCTGCTCAAGATACCGGTCATCGACGACCGTCTCCTTGCCAAGGTCAAGAGTGGACTTATGGAGGCATTTGGAGGAGAGGTGCAGGAGATTATCATCGGTGGAGCAGCCCTGAATGCAGAGGTGGCGGCCTTCCTCAACCGTATAGAGTTCCCCTACACCGTCGGTTACGGCATGACGGAGTGTGGACCTCTCATCTCCTACGCTCCCCCCGCTGAAAACCGACTGCATAGCGTCGGAAAGATCGTAGACCGCATGGAGTGTCGTGTAGACTCTTCGGATCCGGTCAACAAGCCCGGTGACCTGTGGGTGCGGGGTGCCAATGTCATGCAGGGTTACTATAAGAATCCTAAAGCGACCTCCGAGGTTATGGGGCCCGATGGGTGGATGAACACCGGAGACCTGTGTCGTATCGATGATGACGGATTCATCTATATCAGCGGACGCTCCAAGACCATGATACTGGGACCCTCCGGTCAGAACATTTATCCCGAGGAGATAGAGCAGAAGCTGAACAATCTTCCCTACGTGTCGGAGTCCCTTATCATTGAGGAGGGTGGAAAACTGGTTGCATTAATCTACCCTGACTTTGAATCCTTGGGTAAGGACAACCATGACCGGGAAGAGCTGGAGCAGATCATGAGTGACAATATCAAGGCTCTCAATCCCGAACTCCCCGATTACAGCAAGGTCAGCCGCTTCAAGATCTTCGACGAGGAGTTTGAGAAGACACCCAAGCGTAGCATCAAGCGCTTCCTATATCAACCCTGATTAATTCCCCTATCCCCATCCCAAAAAGTGTGTTAATACGACTTCGGTCTTAACATCCCTTGTGGGGTGGGGTCTTAAATCTTTAAAGAATGAAAGTACTTGTAATCAATGGTAGTCCGCATCTGCAAGGATGCACGGATCGTGCTCTGCGCGAGGCGGAGGAGATCCTAAAATCCTGTGGTGTTGAGGTCGAGCGTGTCAATGTAGGAAATAAAGACGTGAGAGGCTGCATAGGGTGTAATTTCTGTCGCGAACACGGTAGATGCGTCTTCAATGACATAGTCAATGAGACCGCTCCAAAATTTGGCGAAGCTGACGGAATACTCGTCGGAACCCCGGTCTATTATGCCGGGGCCAACGGTCAGTTGCTGGCCTTTATGGACCGACTCTTCTACAGCACTGCGACCACCGTTGACAAGACCATGAAGGTCGGTGCCGCCGTTGTGTCGTCGCGTCGTGCCGGATCGACCTCTGCCTTTGATGAGATCAACAAATATTTCACCATAAGTGCGATGCCGGTTGTCTCCAGTACATACTGGAATGAGGTGCACGGGTTTACCGCTGAGGATGTGGAGGCAGACCTTGAAGGATTGCAGACCATGCGCAACCTCGCGCGCAACATGGCATTCCTTATTCGCGGCATCTCCATGGCGAAGGCATCCGAGGGCCTCCCCGCTCAGGAGCGCACATCCTTCACCAACTTCCACACCGAAGGCTGACACCTATTTACCCCTCCCATAGACACTGCTGACCCCGCTAACGGATTAACTCCGCATAGCGGGGTTATGTGAAAGGCCCGTATCGTCGGCGGCGAAGCTGCCGACGGTGCGGGTTTTATGATCGTTCCATCTCCCCTCCCTACGAAGCGGAGCAAAGCGTACGCTTTGCTCCGCTT
>CAMWHX010000065.1 GCA_947174155.1 uncultured Porphyromonadaceae bacterium | reverse complement strand
ATCCTACACCTACGCTACGGAGACCATCTCCATGCGCGGCTACGAAAACGGCCAGTTCACCCCCCGATTCTACGAAGCCTATGCCTACAGCAAGTTTACTTTCGAGTTGCACTTCCCCTTCATGCTGCAACCGACGACCACCATCTACGCACTGGCCTTCGCCGAGGCGGGCAATGCCTGGAACCGTCTGAAAGATTTCTCACCCTTCAACCTCAAGCGCTCCGCCGGTGTCGGTGTCCGCATTTACCTCTCGATGCTCGGATTCCTCGGCATAGACTGGGCCTACGGTTTCGACAAGGTGTGGGGTCAGCGTGGTGGCAGTCAGCTCCACTTCGTCCTCGGACAGGAGTTCTGATCGCTACCGAAGTGAAGTATGCAAACGTATGTTAAACCGGTTCATAAGTCTAAACCACACCCCGCACGGAAGTGTCAAATATCCGGACACCTCTATATAATTGAACCTTAACACACAAATAATAAGGAAACTTATGAAGAAGATTCTCATCACCCTCGTCGTGGCCTTAGCGGCCATCGCCGGAGCAAACGCACAGAAGTTTGCTCTCGTGGATATGGACTACATACTCCGCAATGTCCCCGCCTATGAGATGGCCAACGAGCAGCTCAACCAGGTCTCCCAGCGCTGGGAGAAGGAGGTCAATCAGCTCGCTCAGGAGGCCCAGAATATGTTTAAGAACTATCAGAGCGATATGGTCTTCCTCACCGATGACCAGAAGAAGAAGCGCGAGGAGGAGATCGTAGCTAAGGAGAAGGAGGTCACCGATGCCCGCTACAAATATTTCGGCCCGGAAGGTGAGCTATACAAGAAGCGCCAAAGCCTCATGAAGCCGATCCAGGAGGATGTGTATAACGCTGTCAAGGCCGTAGCCGAGGAGAAGGGCTATCAGACTATCTTCGACCGCGCCTCCTCCCAGAGCATCGTCTTCGCTTCCCCTCGTATCGACATCAGCAACGAGGTCCTGGCCAAACTCGGCTACTCCCGCTGAGCCTCAGACTATAAAAACCAATAACAACACTCACATACACAATGATCAAGAAAATTCTTATCGCAGTTGCCGTACTGCTCCCCATGCTCGCTTCGGCCCAGAGCTTCAAGATGGGCGTCGTGGACTTCAACGAGATCCTCAAGGTGATGCCCGAGGTCACTGAGGCCAACGCTAAGGTGGGAGATGCCTCCAAGAAGTATGAGGCTGAGTTCACCAAGCTCCAGGAGGAGATGCAGCGTCTCTATGACGAGTATCAGAAAATGGATGCCAACGAGCCTACCGCTATCCGCGAGCGTCGCGCCCGCGAACTGGCCGACTACGACCAGAAGCTCCAGCAGTTCCAGCAGAGCGCCATGCAGGACCTGCAGCGCATGCAGAGCGAGTTGATGGCCCCCGTGCAGGATAAGCTGACCAAGGCCGTAGAGTCAGTAGGTAAGGAAAACGGTTTCAGCTTCGTTCAGATGTACGATCCCCAGCTCACCCTCTACTACGCCGCTCCCGTAGAGGATATCACACCGCTGGTCAAGGCCAAGCTCGGTCTCCGTTAATCGTCACACCGGATACTCAGCTCCCGGACTCCGCCGGGGAGCTGCCATGTCATAAGGGGAGACCCCGCATGAGCGGATGGTCTCCCCTTTCACCGAGTCTCCCCCTGATTTCTCGCGGCGGTGTGAAAAGTAGTCACTTATACTGAAATCCCTCATCCGTGTCAATGTCTCACTCAGGTCTCCCCACAGCTCCCGGCCCTATCGGTGTCTTCGACTCCGGATATGGCGGTCTTACCATACTGAAAGCCATACGACGCCTGTTGCCGCAATACGACTACCTCTATCTCGGCGACAATGCCCGCGCCCCCTACGGGTCGCGATCATTCGACATCGTCTACCAGTTTACGCTGCAGGCTGTCCGAGAGCTCTTCTCCCGAGGGTGCCATCTGGTGATTCTCGCCTGCAACACCGCCTCCGCCAAGGCGCTGCGCTCCATACAGTGTAACGACCTTCCCGGCATCGATCCGGATCGTCGCGTGCTCGGCGTCATCCGCCCGACAGCTGAACTGCTTGGCGATATCTCCCGGACACGACACGTCGGCGTACTCGCCACACCCGGTACCGTCAACAGCCACTCCTATCTCATGGAGGTGGAAAAACTTTACCCGGAGATGAAGGTTAGGGAGAAGGGATGCCCGATGTGGGTGCCTCTGGTCGAAAACGGCGAAGCGCAGGGGGAGGGAGCCGACTACTTCGTACGCAAGTATATCGACGCCATCATAGCCGATGACCCGAAGATCGACACCCTCGTGCTCGGATGCACCCACTACCCGATTCTCCTCCCCAAGATACGCCGCTATGCCCCCCCCGGAGTGAGAATCCTCGCGCAGGGAGAACTGGTGGCTGACTCTCTGGAAGACTACCTGAGGAGACACCCCGAGATGGAAAAACGTCTGACACGCGGAGGCACGGTGACCTACCTCACCACCGAGAGTGCCTCCAAATTCGACATCTGGGCCTCCCTCTTCATGGACCAACCCGTCTCCGCTACCACCATTCCCCTCTAACCGGCCCCACGGTGGAAGCGCCACAGCCGTAAGCTCAAATCCGACAGCCCCTTCTCCAAAACCCTCTCCCTCTAACCCCGGCCGGAAGTGCGCCGGCCAAGGGCCCGAATCCCGCAGCCCCTGCTCTAAAACCCTCTCCCTCTAACCCCGGCCGGAAGTGCGCCGGCCAAGGGCCGGCGTGTTCGCCAAATCCCAACCAAGCCTCACTCTCTGCCGGGGCTCTGCCCCGGACCAAAAACCAAAAAGCAAATGAAACCCGCGAAAATCTCCCTGATTGCTCTCCTCGCTCTGACCGCCGCCTGCTCCTCCGATGATCCCGTCGAGAAGACCGATACCTCCACAGGCACTGACTGGTCTACCCTCTCCTTCACCTACGACGCAGAAGGGATCTGGACCGACAACGGTGAAGACATCAATATCATAACCCCGACCTTCACCTTCCGCCACTATCTCTCCGAGTTTGACACCGTGGAGGGCTTCACCCTCTCCCGAAGCACCGACACCGACTGGCACTCCCCGATGTATCTGCACTCCTATACCGTCATGACCGGCGGAGGGCCCGAGGGGAAAGGCTCACCCTTCCTCATCGGTTACTGGTCAAGCTTCGAAGGGCTCGATCCCCATCAGCGCTCCCTGACAGTCACACGCACCGACGGCCATCTCTTCACTCCCGGGTTGGTCAAGGTCACCAACACCTGCTACGTCTACTACGAGCTCGTCAACGGCGGAGACTTCACCCGTCCCTTCGCCAAGGGAGACTGGTTTAAAGTGATAGCCCATGGCGTCCCCGCCGAAGGAGCCGAAGAGACCACCGCAGAGTTCTATCTGGCCGACTGCGGCGAAATCCCCACCGCCGGCATAGTCAAAGACTGGCAAGACTGGGATCTCTCAACCCTCGGAGAAGTCAAACTCATCTACTTCACCCTCGAATCTTCCGACAACGGCCTCTGGGGCATGAACACCCCCGCCTACTTCGCCCTGAGCGGTATGTCCTACCTGAAATAATCTCCCCCATTGTGATCCAAGCGAAGCGAGGATAAAACCAAGAGCGAAGCCGTCACCGCCGGGGCTATGCCCCGGACCGGCATCTCGGATATCCCCCCAAAAATCAAAAAACATGACCTTAGACGAAATCAAAGCAGTCATCTCAGCCGGCACAGCCCCCGAAGAGGGGATCCCGATGCTGACCGAATATATCTCCACCCACCCCGACGACGACGAAGCCCTGACCGTTCGCGGAATGCGCTATTGGAGCCGAGGAGACCGCGCCTCAGCCATCAACGACTACCTCGCCGCCATCCGTATAAATCCCGACAGCCGAGCCCGCATGGCCCTGAAAGCCACCAATGAGATCCTCGACTACTACAACAAAGACCTCTACAATCCCTGAATCATCGCGGCAATGCCGCGATGATTCAGGGATTGTGATCCAAGCGAAGCGAGGATAAAAGAAGCTCCCGGCCTCCCCCCCTCTATCCAAGCGAAGCGATGATAAACCGATTTCGCGACTCTTGGTTCTGTGAGCGAGCTTCAGCTCGCGTGAATCCCACCAAAAAACCGCCCGAATCCTTGCAAATCTCACCAAAAAGCGCTAACTTTGCACCCAAGTATAGAAGCGCGAGCCCTATACCCGCTCCGGGAGGCTAAAATATCCCTCCCACACATAGGCGCAGAAATGGTGGAATGGTAGACACGAGGGACTTAAAATCCCTTGGCCCTTATCGGCCGTGTGGGTTCGAGTCCCACTTTCTGTACTAATCTTCTCAGCGCACATCCCCCGCGGATGTGCGTAACTATTACTAACTAACCCAATTTGGTTCAAAGGTATGAATATCTCTGCCAAACCCGACTTTCATCCCGCTGTGATGGCGGCTCTGAAAGGGTACTCATTCGCTAAATTCAAGCAAGACCTCATCGCCGGTATCGTAGTCGGCATCGTGGCTCTTCCCCTGGCCATCGCCTTCGCCATCGCCAGCGGTGTCACCCCGGCCATAGGCCTGGTGACTGCCGTCATCGGCGGTTTCCTGGTCTCCGCCCTTGGCGGAAACACCGTCCAGATCGGCGGTCCCACAGGTGCCTTCATCGTCATCGTCTACAACATCATCCAACTCTACGGACTCTCCGGCCTCGCTATCGCAACCTTCCTGGCCGGATGTATTCTCGTCCTGATGGGTATCTTCCGCCTCGGCACGGTCATCAAGTTTATCCCCTATCCTATCGTAGTAGGATTCACAGCCGGTATCGCCTTGACTATCTTCTCGACCCAAATGCCCGATTTCTTCGGTCTCAAGATCGATGAGGCCGTCCCCGCCAGCTTCATATCCAAATGGGGAATCTACTTCCGCTATTTCGACACCATCACCCTCTCCACCACGCTTGTAGGCATTGTCTCCCTCCTTATCATCATTTTCACTCCGAGGATTTCCTCCAAGCTCCCCGGTGCCCTGACAGCCATCATCGTAGTCTCAGCCGGAGTGTGGGCCCTCAAGACCTTCTGCGGCGTTGAAGGTATCACCACTATCGGTGACCGTTTCGGTGAGATGGAAGCTGCCCTGCCACACGCCGAGAGCCTCGGCATAAGCATTGAGCTTATCAATCTCCTCCTCCCCTCCGCCTTCACCATCGCCATGCTCGGCGCTATCGAGTCGCTCCTCAGCGCTACGGTGGCCGACGGCGTGACAGGGGGGCGAACCAACAACAACACCGAACTCATCGGCCAGGGTGTAGCCAATATAGTAGTCCCCTTCTTCGGCGGTATCCCCGTGACGGGAGCCATCGCCCGTACGATGACCAACATCTCCAACGGCGGACGCACACCACTGGCCGGTATCATCCACTCGGTCGTACTTCTCCTGATCTTCCTCTTCGCCATGCCGCTGATCAACCTGGTCCCCATGGCCTGTCTCGGAGCCGTACTTATCATGGTCAGCTACAACATGTGTGGCTGGCGCGTCATCCGCGGTATGCTCTCCAATCCCAAGGAGGATGTCTCGGTGCTCATCGTCACCTTCCTCCTCACCGTCATCTTCGACCTTACCATCGCCATTGAGATTGGTATGCTGCTGGCCATCGTGCTCTTCCTGAAACGCGTATCGCAAAACACCACCGTGCGCGTCTACGGCGAAAAACTTGACGCCGCCGAGGGCACCGACCTGACGACCCACGAGGTTCTTGATCTCGCCCCCGGCGTATCGGTCTACGAAATCGACGGCCCCTTCTTCTTCGGAGCCGCCACGAAGTTTGACGAAGTGGTGCGCCACAGCATGCGCGAGAAGCCGAAAGTACGCATCATCCGCATGCGCAAGGTCCCCTTCATCGACTCCACCGGCATCCACAACCTGGAGATCCTCATTCAGAGCTCACACGCAGAGGGTATCCATATCGTACTCTCCGGTGTCAACGACCAGGTAGCGGAGGCCTTGCGTCATGCCCACTTCGACCGCATCATGCACGGCGACCACATCTGCTCCCACATCTCGGAAGCCGTCGTAGTGGCCAACCACATCGCCGAGTCCGAATCGCACCATCCCCATCACCCCATCATCC
>CAMWHX010000064.1 GCA_947174155.1 uncultured Porphyromonadaceae bacterium | reverse complement strand
AGGCTGTCATAATTTCGGGCACCGTAGTGGTAGCCGATGATAGGCTGCATACCCTGACAGATGCCGATGACCACGAAGAGGAAGATAGTGACGAAACGGTTGAAGACCACGACAGCTGCGATGGCGTCATCTCCGCCGTAGTGTACCAGTGAATTATTGACTATGGCGTTGATGCCGGCACCCGCTACATTGATGAGGAAGGGGGCCATACCGATATAGACCACCGAGCGGATGACACGCAGGTTGAGGCGAAACATCCCGACTCCCCTGCGGAAGCGCAGGTCACTCTTGGGTGAAAAATAGTGGCTCATCACGAATATGGCCGTGATAAACATCGAGATATCGGTAGCTATGGCGGCGCCGCGGATCCCCCAGTGGAATCCAAACAGGAAGAGGGGAGCCAGGATGGCGTTGAGCACCGCACCTATGATATTGGTAAACATCGCCTTGCCCGGATAGCCGGAGGCACGCATGACATTATTATAGGAGAATGTGAGATTCATGAGCACCATGCCCGGCAGGACATGAATCAGAAACTCATGAGCATAGGGGAGGGTATCGTCCGAAGCGCCAAACATCCTGAGAATCGGGTCGAGGAAGATAGCGAAGACAGCCATGTAAGCCAAGCCGACGAAGATCGTCAGCTGCACGGAGTTACCTAAGATCACCTCAGCGGCCCGGTGATCTTTCTGGCCCAGCACGATAGATATACGCGTGGCCGCGCCGGCTCCGATAAGCATACCGAGAGCCGTGCCGAGATTCATCACCGGGAAGGTCACGGCTATGCCGGCGACCACATTGGGGTCATCGATGGCATGGCCTATCACGATGGAGTCAATAATGTTGTAGACGGCCATCACGACAGTGCCGATTACAGCCGGGAGACTATATTTCAGCAGGATACGCCATATCGGAGCAGTAGCTAACTCCCGCATGCGTTGGGCGGCTAACTGCGTGGCATCCTGATTCTGAGCCTTTGCTTGTGACATAAGAGAGTGTTTATAGCGGAATTGTGGAGAAACCACGCGTGGGGTCTCTCCACAATGTAATAACACCGTGGTCGGGTAGATGTTTTATGGCGCCCTCTTATCGCCGGGGGCTAAGATCCGAACTGGCGTATATTGGAGAGATCCTTGGCTGCTCCCTCCGTGATGAATGATGCGAAAGACTCCGTGATATCTTTAAGGGAGGTGAGGGCGTTGAGGGTCTGACGCTCGTAGAGTGTACCGCTGGTCGACGAGCTTTCCAGCTTACCCTGTAGCGCTGAGTTCACCCCCGATATATCCTCCATCATTTGAAGCTGAATCCGTAGCAGATCCGAGATGCCGAGCGAGGCTGAGAGTCCACCGGCCTGTTGGGGGAGAGGCATACCGGCCTTAGCGGTGTACATGATGACACCGTCGGCCCGGCTCCACTGGTCGGCGATCTCCGTGAGATCCGCCCCCGGCGGCAGGGCATGTTCCGGAAAGAGGAGTACACCCTTCGCCGAAGCACGGAGCGCACGGTCGTAGATGGTGATCAGACGGTTAGTGAATCTCTGCTGGTCGATCACGTCGCTGACGAAGGAGTGAATCTCCCCATCGATATATGGATAGGCCTTGACTACGAAGGGATGAGAACCATGGGCGTAGGGTGTCTCGCCCGCCGCCAACAGATGGCCCGCCGGAGAGAAGAAGGACCAGGTCCAGACCTCGCGGGTAGTCAGACGCATGGCGATTGGCGGGAGCCCGTGAAGCCGGTGACGACGATTCTCGGCATGCACACGGGGGACGTCGCAGTCGTGTACCTCCGTGATATTCCCCCTCAGAGAGTCGTGGCATATCCACGAGCGTACACGCATGGGGCGCCACGCCTCGATGACACGACAGCGATCCGACGAAGAGATGTGATACTCCGGCGTGTCGGCGATGTGGCCGTAGATACTCTCCAGGAGTGCCACATCCTCCGGAGTGGTGGCAAACCGGGCGCAAAGATCATCAAAATCCAACTCATGAATCTCTCCTGCGAGACGGATATCCCACCCACGGAAGTCACGCGTGTCCGACTCCATGAAGAATGACTCCGGACTGACGAAATCGGTCCAGGATGAGGTGACTGCCCCACGTGCCCCGTGCCACTTGCGATGAATCGCGAGCCCCGAGATCAGAAACTCCTCCAGAGTGCGGGCGTTGAGTTCCTCCATACGGTTGCGCTCCCAGCAAGCGCGAAGCTCAGGATCGGTCTCGCGGGAGGGGGAGTAGTTGCTGCGCCAGACACCCACGATGTTGCGTACAGTGCGGCGTATAAGATTATTAACCATCGGAGTCTCCCCCTCGCGCCGCAGGGCCTCCCCCTCCGTCATGCGACCGTGAGGGGTATCCACCATGTCGTCCCACTGGCGGCCGTAGGTATAGCGTTTGTTGCGCCGGCGATGCTCGCGGAAGGTAGCCCAGGCATCCCGAGCGGCGGAAATGCGTTCCAGAAGAGCGAGATTTTCAGGTTGAGGTACAGGATTTATCATGATAAAGTATTATATTTGTGGAAATTTTCCAATTGGTCTTAAAAACTAAATAAATTAATACCCATGCGACTCAAGAGAATCCTCCTATCGCTGACCATGGCCACGACCATGGCACTTCCCGCTCTGGCCGGCGCCGGGCTGGGGAAGACTACCGCCTCCTCACCCGTGCCGGAGTGGTTTGGCAACACAGTCATCTACGAAGCCAACCTGCGTCAGGGCACACCCGAAGGCAACCTGCGCGGATTGCAGCGGGAGCTCCCCCGTCTGGCCGATCTCGGTGTGGACGTCATATGGCTCATGCCGATCCATCCCATCAGCGAGGTCAACCGTAAAGGTACACTCGGTTCCTATTACGCTGTGCGTGACTATAAGGCTGTCAATCCCGAGTTCGGCACCCTGCAGGATCTTCAGGAGTTCGTGCGTTCAGCCCATGCCTTGGGAATGAAGGTGATACTCGATGAGGTATGTAACCATACCGGTTGTGACCACGCCTGGGTGACCGAGCATCCTGATTATTATGCACGCAACGAGAAGGGGGAGATGTATGGGCCCTTCGACTGGACCGATACCTACAAACTCGACTATAGCAATCCCGCGACACGAGAGGCTATGATCGACGCCCTGGAGTACTGGGTGCGCGAGGCCGATATCGACGGATACCGTTGTGATGTGGCCATGGAGGTCCCCGTTGACTTCTGGGAGGAGGCCCGTCCCCGCCTGCAAGCCATCAAGCCGGTCCTGATGCTCGCCGAGGCGTCAAGCGAGCCCCTGCTGTCGAAGGCCTTCGACCTTGACTATGCGTGGCCGATGAAGGATGTCTTCAACGATATCGCGGCCACTCAAGGTGTCAACTCCTATGCCGAGGCTAAGGGGCAGAAGCGCAAGAAGGCTGATGCCCGCGCTATCCGTCAGCTGCTTGCAGAGCAGGCTAAGGACTATCCCAAAAACTCCATCCATATGCAGATGGTCACCAACCATGATCTCAATTCGTGGGAGGGGACCGAGATGGAGCGTTACGGGCGCGGATTAGGTGCCTTCATAGTGCTGAGCTACACCCTGCCCGGCGTACCGATGATGTATACCGGCCAGGAGGTGGGCTTCAACCATCCCTTTGAGTTCTTTGAGGCAGACAGTGTCCGTCCCGACTACACGGCCAACGACTACACGGCCTTCTATAAGATGCTCAACGCCATGCGTCACGCCCATCCCGCCCTGTCGGCACGCAATCACGCCGATCCGATCTTCTACGACACCAAGAGCAACGATATCCTCGCCTTCACGCGAGAGGCGGATGGCGACAAGGTCGTGGTGATCGTCAATCTCAGCGACAAGGAGCAGCCCTTGCAGTTTAAGGGTGAGGCGCCCGCGGTGAGCGGTCTTACCGACTACTTCACGCAGGCGCCCGCAGCACTGCCGTCGAGCCTCGCTCCCTGGCAGTTCATGGTGCTTACCGAGAAATGAGCTTACTGAGAAATAAAGCTGATATTGCGCCTGAAAGCGCATGACCCGGAGGAGCCGGGTAGAGAGGGGAGGTCTGCGAGGGCCTCCCCTTTTCGTCGTGTCCACTCAGCCGAGGAGGTGGCCGGCACGGAGCCCGCGAAGGCCGCCAGAGCCGAGGCGATCATCCAGGCATGCAGCCGGCGGCTCACCAGAGCCGCTCCCTCCGGACACTCCCGTTCGCAGACGAATCTCTCTGGAAGCGTAAGGAGATCGTCGGCCGAGTCTTTGGGGACAACCGGTGTGGCTCCGATTCTTGGGAGAGCCTCAGCCCAGGCGAGCAGCAATGCGCGGGTGACGGTCTGGAGATTACCCGGCTCACAGATGTCGGCCCATTGACGGGCGATGTGTGAGACCGGCGCCTCCATCATGTCGGCCACGCGCCAGCCTGTGGCGCGCAGGTCTGCGAGGAGTTCGCAGGTGTAGAGAGTCAGCAGCACGTTCGGGCTCAGTTTTCGGCCACCTTGCGGGTCGGACGGTTTCGCTTTGACAAGGATTCGGCGAGAGTTTTGAGGCAGGCAGTCGCCTGCGCCTGATAGTCACCCGAATCAGCCTTATGGGTGATGGTAAACCAGTCTGCCACGGCCCGCGCCACCACATATTGATGTATGCAGAGCGCCACACCGTTCAGGGCAGCCTGATTGAAGTTGCTGGGCATCTCGCAGATCAGAGTGACGGAGTTGGTTTTCTCGTCATACAGATTGGAGACAGAGTCAGTGCCGAGACGACAGTAGTCGGCCAAGGCATTATGGATCTCGCCGAGGGCCGTGTGGATGGAGCGGCGCACCTGATTGGCGTTCTCCTCATCTTCGTTGGCCATCATCTGGGCCACTTGCTGGTAGTTGGCTCCATCGGCACGGCTCTTACCGGTCAGATAGGTCTTGTTCTGGATGTCATAGATGACCTCATCGAGGTCGATGGTGATGATTGAAGACATGACGTGATAATTTTGAATGTTGAATGTTGAATTGGCGCTTGTGGTTCTGATTTATCGAGATTAATCGGGAGTCTCTTGATTCTCTCGATTAATCGGGATTCTATCCACTTGATGAATTATGCATTGAGATGTGATTTTCTCTTTGGCGAGGTGCGGAAGTAGATGCGTTGGGAGAGGGCATCGAGCTCAGCCTCGGCGAAGGCTGCGGCTCCGGCTGACTCGTCGCGGCGGACTGTGCCAAACCAGCGCGCCGATACGGCAGCCGTCAGAAAGGCCGTGCATCCCGCCTCTATCTCCTCGCAGAGAGACTCCGAGGCGGAGTTGGAGAGGGCAAGGCAGAGCTCAAGGCCGGAGTCAGTGCGCGTCACCTGATGAAGCACAGGGCGCAGAGCCGTGACGAGCCGGGCCGTCGACTCCTGCCAGAATCGCTCCATCAGCCGGGTATCACCTTCCGAGGCTGCCACGCGCGTGAAGTCGTCGGGTGATCCTCCGCGAGCACCCGCATAAGCCGAAGCGAGGCGAGTCTCGGAGAGAATATCCTGCTTGGCTATAGCAATGTTAATGATTTTCATATCGTAAAATTTTGTAATGTTAAATATTATGACTATTTTTGCACTCCGAAAGTAGCCTACAATATGACCAAGAACAGAACATATGATTTGACTACGGTCAAGGGTCGTCTGCTTGAGTTCCTGCGCCGGGAGCGTATGAGTCAGGTGGAATTTGCCGAGAAACTCGGTGTGTCTCCCACGTATATAGGAGCTATGCGCAAGGGACTGTCGTCGGAGAAGATGCTGAAAGTCAGCAGCCTGTTTCCGCATCTGAACCTTGACTGGCTCGCCTATGGCAAGGGCGAGATGCTCCTCGACACACCGCAGACGAATGTAGGGGCTCAGAAGTCCGGTGTGGCAGATCCGGAAATGCACTATGCCCGCACCATGCCGGATGAGGTCCGGGGAGGGATCCGTACGTTTGTCGGGAATCGTGGTGAACATCGTGTTCCCCTCTTGCCCGTGGAAGCCTTCGCCGGCAATCTGCAACTATGGTCGAAGCCGGTGAGGCTGCGAGATTGCGAGACCATCCTCGCCCCTGTCGCTCCCGCAGATTTCGCTATCCGGATCAGTGGCGACAGTATGGAACCGGAGTTCAGTGACGGTACCACACTAATCCTGCGTCATATTACGGCCCGAAATTTCAAGCCATGGGGGCAGACGGTGGTG
>CAMWHX010000063.1 GCA_947174155.1 uncultured Porphyromonadaceae bacterium | reverse complement strand
CTTCCCCCCTCCTCACCCTTCCCTTTGCACTTTTTCACTCCTTAATATTGCAAAGTCTAAGTGGCTTTTATTGTCGGATTGGCCGATTTTTTGTAATTTTGCACTCTATGAGACACCGCCGCGCATATCGACTGACTCTTGACGATGCCACTCGCCTTGAGCGTATCGCCTCCGTGCGACTCACCCCGGCCCAAGCCTTGGGACTGGGCATGACGCTGTTTGCGGTTATGTTGATGTGTGGAGCGCTCCTCATCATGCTCACTCCGATCAAGCGTGTGATGCCAGGCTATATGGACCAGGACCAGCGCGCGCAGACCGAGGAGCGACTCCTACGACTCGATTCGCTCAACCGGGTCATCCGTATGCGTGATCTCTGGCTCGCCAACATCATGCGCACCCTCGACACAGACCGGCGCGAATCCGGTGATCTCTCTCGCGATACCATAGGTCGCGACTGGACCATCGAGCCGGATTCCCTTATCGGCTCCTCACCTCGCGAACGTCGCTTCGTGGCCTCCATGCGTGAACGTGAGAAATACAATATCTCCGTTCTCGCCCCCCTGGCGGCTGCCGAACTGACCTTCGTCCCCCCCAGTCCGCGCGTTACAGTCCCGGAGAACTCACGCGATGCCCTGGTAGCTGTCATGCCGCTATCTCCAACCGCTCCGGTGGTGGCTATCGCTGACGGATCGGTTGTAGCAGCCTACCGGGCTCCGATGCCGGAAGCCGGCGTGGTCATCATGCAGCACGACCACGGATTCATGTCCGTCTACTCCGGCTTGCAGAGTCTGACCGTCACACCCGGCGACCGTCTTACAGCCGGCCAGACAATAGCCCTCAACGCGGCCAGAGGCCCCGATGGCTCACGCCCCCTGACGCTAAGGCTCTGGCACGACTCCGATCCCGTAATCCCCTACCGCTACTTCGGCAATGAAAAATAGAAAAGTAGCCACCGCGCCGGCAGGCGCCCCAACCAAACCGGAAGCCACCGCGCCTCCAACAGTGCTCCGGCCAAGGGCCGGCGTGTCCGGATATGCAAGCAGCTACCGCGCCTCCAGTAGTGCGCCGGCCAAGGGCCGGCGTGTCAGCAATGCCGAAGTAAAACCAAATCAAAAACCAATATCCTCAATATGAGCGTACGCAATATCTCAATATTAGGCTCCACCGGAAGCATAGGCACCCAGACCCTCGACATAGTCGACGAGTATCCCGACCGATTCAGAGTCACCGCCCTGACAGCCCGCAAGCAGTGGGAGCTTCTCGCCCGCCAGGCACGCCGATACCTCCCCCGGATGGTAGTCATTGCCGACGAGCAATACCTCCCGCAACTGCGCGAAGCACTCGCAGACCTTCCAATACGCGTCGAAGCCGGACCCGATGCCATAGCCGAGGCTGCCGCCCTCCCCGAGACCGATATGGTGGTCACAGCCATGGTCGGCTATTCAGGACTCCTACCGACCATAAGTGCGATCCGCGCCGGCAAGATAATTGCTCTGGCTAACAAGGAAACCCTCGTCGTAGCGGGCGAACTCATAACCTCCATGCTGCGAAACTCCGAGAGCCGAATCATCCCCGTCGACAGCGAACACTCCGCCATCTTCCAGTGTCTGGAAGGTGAGAGCACCCGCGAAGCCCGTAAAATTATCCTCACGGCAAGCGGAGGCCCCTTCCGTACTCTCTCCGCCGAGGCCCTGCGCGATGTCACCCCGGCGGACGCCCTGCGTCATCCCAACTGGGATATGGGAGCAAAGGTGACCATCGACTCCGCCTCAATGATGAATAAGGGATTCGAGATGATCGAAGCCCACTGGCTCTTCGGTTGCCCGGCTGACCGTATTGAGGTCGTCGTTCATCCGCAGTCTATCGTGCACTCCATGGTAGAGTTTAACGACGGTTCCATCAAGGCCCAGCTCGGTGGCCCCGACATGCACCTCCCCATCCGCTATGCCCTCTCCTATCCGGGACGACTTGAGACCGAGACTCCACCTCTGACCCTGTCGCAATACAGCACCCTGACATTCGAAGCTCCCGATATGCAGAAGTTCCCGCTTCTGGGCTTCGCCTTCGACGCCATACACATGGGTGGCAACGTCCCCTGCGTGCTCAACGCCGCCAACGAGCGCGCCGTTGAGGCATTCCTCAAAGGCCGACTGCGCTTCACCGACATGCCTGTCGTCGTCAGAAAAACCATGGAGCGTATACCCTTCGCCTCAGCGACTGACCTCGAATCGCTCGTAGCCACCAACCGAGAGGCCTCCGCCATAGCCCTCGAAGAGATCGCCACCCTCGCAATCTAATATAATATCGAATGGAGACATTTCTGATAAAAGCCGCACAACTCGTGCTGGCACTCGCAATTCTGATCATTATACATGAATTCGGACACTTCCTCTTCGCCCGCATCTTCGGTGTAAGAGTGGAGAAGTTTTACATATTTTTTGACCCCTGGACCGAAATCGCCAAATGGAAACCCGGAAAGTACTTCGGACTGTTTGGCAAGACTAAGAAACTGAAAGGGGAGAAAACCGAAGAAGAGAAAGCCCAGATCCGGTCGGCGGTAGCCGCTCCGACGTCCGAGCCCTCCGGTTCTTCCACCGGGAAGGGATTCTGGTCCGATACCGAGTACGGCATCGGCTGGCTTCCCTTAGGAGGATACTGTAAGATCTCAGGCATGATCGACGAGTCGATGGACACCGAGCAGCTCAATAAGCCGGCACAGGACTGGGAATTTCGCAGCAAGCCGGCCTGGCAGCGCCTACTGATCATGATCGCCGGCGTACTCTTCAACTTCCTGACAGCCATTCTCATCTATGCCGGCATCGTATATGCCACAGGAGAAAAATACGTCCCCGTCAATCAGGCCTCGATGGGAATGACCTACTCCGGCGAAGCTAAAAAGATCGGCTTCCGCGACGGCGATATCCCCCTCGAAGCAGACGGCGTGGAGATCATCATCCCCTCCGAGGCACGCATGATGATGGCCCAGGCGAAGGAGGTCAAGGTACTTCGCGGTTCCGACACCATAGCCATACCTATCCCCGAAAACTTCATCTTCCGTCTCGACGGAGAGGCAAAAAGTGACACTGCCCGCGTCAACTTCATGGCCTACCGTATGCCTACCGTCATCACGCAGGTCGAGCCGGGAGCGGGAGCAGCCAAGGGTGGCATGAAAGCGGGCGACCGCGTCATCGGTATCGACTCCGTAGCCACACCCTCACTTGACGTCTTCTTCGAGACATTGGCACTCTGCAAGCCGGGATCGACGATTGACGTCACAGTGGCCCGCCCCTCTGGCGAGACTACCGACACGCTGACGCTTAAGGTCCCCCTCTCCGACGCCTCGAAGATGGGCGTCGGTCTGGAGACTGACATGACGAAGTTCTTCCCCGTCGTAACCAAAAACTACAATATATGGCAGTCCATACCTCGTGGCATCGAAATGTGCACGGCCCGTCTCGTGGCCTACGTCAAGTCGATGAAACTGGTCTTCTCCAAGGAGGGAGCCAAGAGTATCGGTGGCTTCGGTACTATCGGCTCCATTTTCCCTGAATCGTGGGACTGGATCGCCTTCTGGAATATTGCGGCATTCCTGGCCGTCGCCCTGGCATTCATGAATATCCTCCCCATCCCGGCTCTCGATGGTGGCCATGTCATATTCCTTATATATGAGATGATCACCGGCAAACCGGCTCCGCAGAAGGTGCTCGAATATGCTCAGGTCACGGGTATGGTCCTCCTGATTGCCCTCCTCCTCTATGCCAACGGCATGGACATAGTCCGCTTCTTCTTGAAGTAACCTTTCCTAAACAGATAACACAATATATGACTCCAAAGACTATAACCCTGAAACCAGGTAAGGAAGAATCTCTCCTGCGCCATCACCCCTGGGTCTTCTCCGGCGCCGTCGCCACCCTCCCCGAAGGATTGGAGGAGGGAGACCTCTGTGTCGTCAGAGCCTCCGACGGCACGCTGATGGGAGTCGGACACTATCAGATCGGCAGTATTGCCGTACGCATCTTGGAATTCGACGTTGATCGCCTCCCCGACGATTTCTTCTCACGCCGCTTGCAGAGCGCGATGGATATCCGTAAGTCTATGGGACTTCTACGCCCGGATAATAACGCCTTCCGCCTCGTCCACGGCGAGGGTGACTTTCTCCCCGGTCTCGTCATCGACGTCTATGGTGACACCGCCGTCGTTCAGGCCCACTCTCCGGGTATGCACTTCGAACGCCGCCGCATAGCCCAGGCCCTGACCTCCCTCCCCGACGCAGCAATCCGTAATGTCTTCTACAAGTCCGAAACCACTCTTCCGTATAAGGCCGGCCTTGACCCTGAAAACGAATATCTGGCAGGCGCCTATGATGGTAACGTCGCTATAGAAAACGGGCTGCAGTTCAATATCGACTGGTTGCGCGGCCAGAAGACAGGATTCTTCGTAGACCAGCGTGAGAACCGTTCCCTCCTGGAGCATTACGCTCGAGGCCGCGAAGTGCTCAATATGTTCTGCTACACGGGTGGTTTCTCAGTCTATGCCCTGCGTGGAGGCGCCAAGTCCGTGGATTCTGTCGACTCCTCGGCGAAAGCTGCTGCGCTGACGGATGCCAACGTCGCCCTGAACTTCGGCGACGATCCGCGCCACACCACCCACGCTGTCGACGCCTTCAAGTTTCTCAACGATATGCCCGCTGACAAGTATGACCTCATCATACTTGACCCTCCCGCCTTCGCCAAACACCGCAGCGCCCTGAAAAACGGCCTTATCGGCTACCGCAAGCTCAACGCTAAAGCCTTCGAGAAGATCAAGTCGGGAGGAATACTCTTCACCTTCTCTTGCTCCCAGGTAGTGAGCCGCGAAGCCTTCCGCCTCGCTGTTTTCAGCGCCGCCGCCAAGTCAGGCCGTAAGGTGCGCATACTCCACCAGCTGACCCAGCCTGCAGACCATCCCATCGATATCTCCCACCCCGAAGGTGAATACCTCAAGGGCCTGGTCCTCTACGTCGAGTAAAAAAATCCCGCGTAGCCAATTCAAAATTCAAAATTGGTCACTGCGTAGCTAATTCAAAATTCAAAATTGGTCACTACGTAGCCAATTCAAAATTCCAAATTGGTCACTGCGTAGCTAATTCAAAATTCCAAATTGGTCACTGCGTAGCTAATTCAAAATTCAACATTCAAAATTCAAAATTATAATGTTCAAGTCCTTAGCCTTAGCAACCATGCTCACACTCACCGCCGCCTCACTCCAGGCGGCCGAAAATCCCGACTTCGATTATATCGTAGACAACTTCGCCGACATCGAGGTCCTGCGCTATGAAGTCCCCGACTTCAACAGCCTCTCCCTCGACCAGAAGAAGATGGTCTACTACCTCTCACAAGCCGCCCAGGCAGGTAGAGACATCATCTGGGACCAGAACGGCCGCTACAACCTCCGCCTGCGCCCCGTGCTCGAACATATCTACACCAACTACAAGGGAGACCGGGAGTCCAAAGACTGGAAGGCCTTCGAGAAGTACATGAAGCAGGTATGGTTTGGCAACGGTATCCATCACCACTACTCCAACGACAAGTTCGTACCTGAATTCTCCGAAACATTCTTCGACGAGGGAGTTGCCGGAATGTGCGACAAATGCCTCGGCGTCCGCCCCGACGAGAAGCGCGACGAAGTCATAGCCCTGCTCAAACGCGTCATCTTCGATCCAACCTTCATGCCCAAAAAGGTCAATCAGGACAGCACCGTGGATATCGTCGCCGAGTCGGCGGGCAACCTCTACGAAGGTGTCACACAAGCCGAAGTCGAGGAGTATTCCAACAAGCTCAAAGATCCGGCCGATCCAACCCCCGTCTCCTATGGTCTAAACTCACGTGTCACCAAGGATAAGAATGGCAACATTGTCGAGGAGGTCTACCACCTTAACGGACTCTACGGCCCCGCTATCGCCAAAATCATCTACTGGCTCGACATGGCCAAATCCGTAGCCGAAAATGACGCCCAGCGCGCCTATATCACAAAGCTGATCGACTACTACATCACCGGAGACCTCAAGCTCTTCGACGAATACTCCATCCTCTGGGCTGAAGACACCGCGAGCGACGTAGACTTCGGCAACGGTTTCATCGAAAGTTACAATGATCCCCTCGGCATGACCGGCTCCTGGGAGGCATACGTCAACTTCAAGAACCGCCCCTCATCC
>CAMWHX010000062.1 GCA_947174155.1 uncultured Porphyromonadaceae bacterium | reverse complement strand
GGATGAGTTATTGCTTCGTCCGGGCCAGAAAGTAAGTTCCGCCGATCCCGCTAAGAATGCAAGTGCTGGAGCAGTGCAAAATACCGCTGCTACCCCGTCATCGAGTCAGCCTGTAGGCACCGACAACGCGAAGGAGACAGCGATAGAAACGATGAAGTTGCCTCAGACAGCCCTTCAGCGTAAACTGCAAGCTAAGGCCATAGGGGAGCAGGCCGGCAGAACGATTGGCAAGATGCGAAACGTGGCCGAGAAGAGTCGTCGCGTCACTGAGCAGTCAACCCAAAAGGGGCGAGACAAAGCGAAGGCTGCAGACATGATGGCCCGTATGGCGGGCACAGAGACTTCGGTGCTGGGCCTGAGCGGAGTGAGAGCGCCACAGGTAAATATGACAGGTGCGGAGGAGGAGAGCGGTGAGGGCAAGCCCATTGACTCCCGTGTCGGTGCAGTACCGTATGGGGTGAAGCGAATGGAGGATGGCACACTCAAAACTGAGTGGCTCCTTCCCGACGGTGGCCTGACAACCGATATTACTGAGGCTGATGCAGCGGAATATAATGCTCGCAACGTAAGACTTCGCGATGCTTACGATCAGAGGATGTCTGAGTGGGTTAAAGCATCATACTTACCCGAAGAGTGGGCGGATAAGAATAAGGAGGAGGAACGAAAGAGAAAGTTTGCTCACAATGTGACGACATGGAGCAAGCTGCGACAGGCCGAGCGTGAGATCGAGGATCTTGAGCGCAGGGCGCAGGAGCGCAGAAAGGAGATAGAGGAGGAGCTGAAGCGAAAGCTTGAGACCAAAGAAAGGGAGAAGGGGTTGGGGATTCTGGACAATCTGGACGCCGGATATGGTGGTGAGCTTCCCGCAAATACCTATCTATCTGAGGTAAACGAAATACTTGCTACGGACCGAGAGTATAGAGCGTTGAAGGCGGCACAGCGAGAGGCTGAACTGAAGATGAAGGCGCTCTCACATGAAAGTGACCGCATTGCGGGGAAGGACGTGGGATTCTGGCGAGGTGTCGGAGAGATCGTTTCCGACAGACGCACATGGGACTTCGGGCTTGGAGACTTGCAGGATGCGGTTACAAAGATGGGAGTAGCCGTCAAGGATGCTGAAAATCTAAGCCAGGCAGAGCGTGAGCTGCTTGTGGGGAGCTACGAGCGTCAGGAGGCCGAGAGAGAGGACCAAGAAAATGAGTCGTTTTGGCACAGAGCCGGTGTGATGACGGGAGAAATGCTTCCTTTCATGCTGGACTTTGCCCTGATGGGTGGTGCACGCAGCGGAGGGACGGCAATGACACGACAGCTGAGCCGAAAGCTCCTTAAGGGTATAGCAAGTAAAGCTCCAGGCCTTGCACGTAATAATGCAGTCAAGTGGACGACGAAGGTGTTGGGGACAATGCCTGAGGACCTGCTTGTGCGCGCTCCACTGATGACTAACACCGTGCAGGGGGCCAAGACTGCAGCCGACATCATAGACCGGAAATTGGGGGAGGTCAAGGTTAACGATGACGGGACGCTCGACTACTCTAACGATAAGACTTGGGGAAGCGCAGTGTGGCAGGGTGAGGCAAATGCCATCATCGAGAATTACTCGGAGATGTTTGGTACACATATAGATGGTGTCCTATCTCTTAAAAACGCGGCCAAATTGGCTGATGTTTTCGGTGCAAAGCGTCTAAGCGGAGTGCTGACAAAGGCGAGCAAGAGTCAGCTTGCCGGCATATCGGGGACTCTGCAGAAGCAGCTGGAGAAGGTGGGAGTATCGGATTACGTGGGAGAGGTAGGTGAGGAGTACTACGGTCAGTTGTGGCGCACGATGCTGAATCTTGACGATGCCTATACTACGGATGAAAATGGTGATCGGAAGAATCTGCTTTTGGATCCGCAGTTTCATGGTGACATCTGGGGTGGTATGGCATTGTCGATGGGTCTGCTTGGCGCAGGGCGGTATGCTCTATCGGGTGCGGCTTACGGAGCGATGAAGCATGACGTCAACAAAGCTGACAAAGGGGCCGCGAGAGTATTCACGGGGAAGGATTGGGAGGGATGGCGTGCGCGTATTGACGGCACGACGAACGATGAAATAGGGCAGCTGGCAGACGATCTGATGGCGGATAAATCTCTGAATATTGTCCAGAAGCTGGCCACAATGAAATATATGGACGCATCACTGAGGATGCGAGGTGCCAATCTTGGGGCAATTGTGCGTCGACGTGGTGAGGCTTCCGGAGAGGCCGAGGACGCGGCCAATTCCAATTACCTTGATGGGTATTCGACTACCGAGCCGAAGGAGATGGCGGATGCCAGAAGTATGATGGAGATGCAGCGCAATCGTCTGGCGAGTGCATTGTCGGAGGATGCCGTGGAGGAGTTTGACAATGATCCAATCAATGCCCTTTCCGGTCTCAGAGAGGAGGAGATACGAAGCGTAGCGGCTGATTACGTCAATGCCAAGGCTGTATATGATGGTATGGTAGCGCGCGTACGCGATGATATAGACAGTCGTATTTCCGAGAGTGATGCCGAGATAGAGGGCCGGGCTAACCGAAAGACGGGGAAGATCCAGCCGGCTACAATGGTGGATGGTGGGCGTCAAGTGTACGTTGTGAGCGGTGAGGTTGTGATGAGGGATGATGGTAGCAGTGTGGATCCTACGCAATCGAGCGAGAGCATCATAGTCATGGATGCGGAGACGCATAAGGTAGAATTCACCACAGCTGACCAGGTCGCGAGCATAGGTGATGCGCTTGAAGTAGAGGTGGAGAAGGAGTCGGCCCGTCAGCGCATCAGGGAGGAGATGGCCAATGATGCGGCAGATTCTCTGGAAGGGGTGCTTGGCTTTAAAGCGGGAGATGTGTATTCCGTCTTGGAGGGAGAAGAAATTCAGGAGGTGACAGTGCTGGGCGAAGCTACCGGTGAGGAGTATGACGGTGAGGGGAACTGGTACGTGGATGTGCAGTATCCCGACGGAAATATAAAGCGCACATCCCGAGAGAGTCTGCAAGCGCAGGCCGATGCCGCACGTGATCGACGAGTCACTCAATTAGCGGAGGAGGCCGCGGATTCCAATGGAGATGAACATGAACCACAACAACAGGGTGAGGATAGGGGAGAGGGAGAGGACTCCGGTAATGGCAAAAGTGAGACATACAACAATGGCTACACTATAGGTGCTGACGAGGGTATTCGGATGAGTGATGAGCAGCTTGAAAGGGCTATCAGCAGATACCGGGCTAAGGATGTGTTGAGTGATTTTGAGCGCGGACTTCTGAAAGGATATGAGGAGGAGCAGCATCGCAGGTTAATGGAGCTCCAAGCTGAACCGGGGGCTGTGTCGAATGATAATGCACCCGAAGACAAACCTACTGATGTCGAGACGGGGGAGGATGGAGACAGTGAAGCAGAGAACGGAGAGCAGTCGGCGCTGTCGCGCATACCGGTGAATGAGCAGGGGGAGCCGATCTTTGAGGAGACGGATCCGGAGACAGCATGGGATGGTCTTGTGGAGGATTCGGCAGATGAAGCTGAGGCAGAGGAGTATGCGACCGGGATGGTCAACATATTGGAAAAGGAGGCGGAGAAGGCTCGCAAGAAGGTCAGCAACGTGAAGGTGACCGGAGATCGAGCCAAATTCAAAGCAGATAAGGAGGCGGCCCGAAGTGAGCTCAACGAGGCAGAGAAGAGGCTTGCGCACTGGAAAGCAATGCTGGAGACGAAGAGCCGACGAGAGGCGGAGGTGCAAGCTGCTGAGGAGACTGAGCGACAGAGAGTAGAAGCTGAGCGAGCCGAGCGTGAACGCGCGGAGGCTGAACGTCGTGATGCGGAAGCAAGAGCTGAGGCTGAGCGACTGCGCAGGGAGAAGGAGGAGCGTGACGGAATCCCAGAAATGATGAATGACACACCGGCGGATGCACGTCAGCGTGGCAAGCGTCGTGTCGGGAAGACCGTATATACACGTCAGGAACCTATCGTTGAGAGGGTAGATGGTAAAGAGGTCACGGTGGACTTCAACGAGAAGCGTACCGGACACAGACCCAAGGGGCGACTGGTAGTGATAGAGGCATCGCAGGGACAGGCGAGCCACATGGAGGGAAGTCGTAATCCAATGTTCTTTATCGACGAAGCGCAACCTAAGGACCGTACGGATCCTGAGAGCATATTGGCAGAGCAGAAGCATGCCAAAGAGATGGATCCGTCGCTGATTACGGACTCGCGGGATATGGTGGATCCGTTCCGCGGGGCGCCGACTGTGAATGTGCGAGGTGAGGCTATCCAGGGCAATCACCGTATGGCGGCGTTACGCTATATGTATGCCAACGAGCCGGAGGCACAGAAGCGCTACCGACAGTATCTGATAGACCATGCAGCAGAGTTCGGGTTCACACCGGAACAGGCACAAGCAATCGCCTTCATGGAGGAGCCGATACTTGTGAATATGGTGGATGTGGACGATGATATGGCAATAGAGCTGGGTCAGGACACCGGCAACTCTCGTGAGACAGGTGGTAAGGACCGGATAGATGCCGATCGACTTGCCAACGGTATCGGAGAGAAGATGGGGCGCTTCATGGATACGCTACTAACCGATGACAGTGAGGATGGGGAATCTTTGCGCTCACTGATACGTCGAAATGGGCTGGAGGCGTTGAAGTTCCTGCGCGATATGGGAAAGATAGATGACCGTCAGTATGCCACTGCTATCAACAAAGACGGCAGTCTGAGCGATGAGGGTATAGAGGACATCGAGAAATTCATCAAGCGGACTTTCTTCGCCGGAGAGAGCAGGGAGTTTGAGGAGATGTTTAACGCCATGCCGGCTAAGGCTCAGAGCGCTGTCTTGGCTCAGATCTGGCGAGATAGCAAGACGGGTGAAGCTGACAAGGTTGCGCCTCACGTCAAGGAGGCAGTGCGCGCCATGTATGCGATGATGAGTACGCCGCAGTTTAAGGATGCCCGCAACTATGAGGATGCGCTTCGGGCTGCTGAGGCGTGGCGTGCACAGACTGAATTTGACGAAGAGGGAGATGTGGTGAGCAATCAGAACCGACACTCAAACTTCGCTATTCGCATGGCAGCGATGATGAAGGGTGGGAGTATGAAGGAGACTCGGTCGATCCTGAAGCAGATGTTAGACTGGATACAGGGGACCGATGAGGAGCCTGGGCTTTTTGACTTCGGAGAGGAGTCAGGGTCGGAAGCTGAAGCTTCCGCACAGAACCAGGAGTCGGCAAGTGTCGAAGATAGAAGCTTTGAGGGCGCAGTAAAGAAGATATTGGGTATCGAGTATGAACCTGGTACGGCTTCGCCTGTGATACCGGGGAGGGAGGAAATACGATATACGCCTCAGGGAGCGTTAACAGAGAAAACTGAAAACGATAAAAACAGAAAAGAAGATGAGCATGGAGAAGATGGAGGCCCTGATGTGGCTGGCGGTAATCAAACGCATTCGGCAGGGGAGCAGGGAGGCCGAGGAGATGTTGGCCGCGGAGAACAGACTTCGCAGGGAGCAACAGAGACCGACGGTGGAAGAGGAGTTGAGGGAGATGGTCGAGGAGAAACCTCAGGACAAAATCCCGGAGATGCCCGATTGGATGGCGAACGCGAAGACAATCTGGAGGCGAACGAAGAAGTAGAGATAAGCTGTGAGCTTTCTGATGAGGTCAACGAGTTTGGGAAACCTTTTGTCAAGGCATCAGATGGTAGTGCGGACTTTGGCTTTATGGATGAGGAGAGTGGTCTGGATGCTCTTCCCATTCGTCTGAGCCTTGGAGAAAACCATAAGGATGAGAATGGAGAAGATCATGGATATGGCTATCTCCATATTGATGCCGGACACCGTGATGAGATACTGCAGAACGGTTTCTCTTCGGTTGAAGAATTCGTCGAGTCGGTAGCCAAGAATTATACTGAGGTCAAGGAGGGTGCAAAAATTGGAAATCGTCAGACATATCTGTTGGAGGTGTCGGATGATCATAACAATACATTGTTTATCCAGCTTTCGAGAGATGGCAAATACTGGAATGTAAACAGCGCGGGCATCTTCAAAAAGAGATACTCGCGCCGTAAGCCAAAAGTCTACTCCAGACCCGCAGTCGGAAGTGGTAAAGACACCGATACCACTGAGGTTAATAGCGGCCAAAATGAAGGTGCAACCGCGCCAGCAGGAGATTCCTCCGAGACTTCCGGAGACAAAGGTAATACTTTGTCATCGGATAAACAAGGGGAG
>CAMWHX010000061.1 GCA_947174155.1 uncultured Porphyromonadaceae bacterium | reverse complement strand
GTTTCGGGAGATCCCGCACCGGAGTGTCCACACTGACGAGTCTCTGCATCGGAATCGATGCTGTCGGATCGGTGGCGAGGGGGAGAGAAACGGCAATGTTTATATGCACCGGTCCCGGTTTCCCACCTAAGGCCGTGGCCATGGCGTCATTAGCGCTACGGTTGGCATACCAGTCGGCCTCCTTGGCTCCGGCGGGGTAGGCAGGATAATCATAAGACTGCTTGACGATACCCGACAGGACACCCGCCTGGCGGATAGTCTGCGAGTCTTCCTGGTCTATCCATTCGCGGGGGCGGTCCGCAGAGAGTACGATGAGGGGTACGCCGCGATAATAGGCTTCCGCCAGCGCCGGTGCATAGTTGAGGACCGCGCTCCCGGAGGTGCATACCAATGCCACGGGGCGACGCGAGGCTATCGCTATACCAAGCGCAATGAAGGCAGCCGTCCGCTCGTCGATGACGGCCAGCGACTCCGGGCCCCCCTCCCTTGCCTCACACGCAGCCACAGCAGCCAGGAGGGGAGTATTACGTGAGCCGGGGGAACACACAAACGTACCTACACCGAGATCTGCAAGGACCTCTACAAATATTCGACAGGGATCAGTCATTTCACTCCATCATTGAGGGATGATACCCAAGTAGGAAGGGGCCTGCCTCCATACGCTGTTTTCCCGCCGGTTGCAGCTCCTTGATTTCAAGCCAGCGGTCGGCGCATGCCACGAGCAGTCGCTTATCCTCCGAGCGCACCGTGCCGGGAGCTGCGTCGGCCTTACGGTCGGTCAGGGCAGTAGTGTAGATTTTGAGATCCGTCGGTTTGCCACGGTCATCGCGCATCACGGTCCAGGCTGCGGGATAGGGGGAGAGACCGCGCACGAGGTTGTGGACCCGGATCGCCTCACGGGTCCAGTCGATGCGGCAGGTCTCCTTGAAAATCTTCGGAGCGGGGAGGAATTCTCCCTCCGGCTGAGGTTGAGTCGTGAGAGTCCCCTCCTCGATAGCACGTACTGTCGAGAGGACCATCTCGGCTCCCACGTGCATCAGACGGTCATATACCGTACCGACATTATCCTCCGGAAGGATCTCTACCGAGCGCTGTTCGATGATATCGCCGGTGTCGATCTCATGTTTGAGAAAGAATGTCGTCACTCCGGTCACTGTGTCACCGTTGATCACGGCGTGATTGATAGGAGCCGCCCCGCGATATTTCGGCAGAAGGGAGGCATGAAGATTGAAGGTGCCCAGACGGGGCATTGCCCATACTACCTCCGGAAGCATACGGAAGGCGATAACGATGAAGAGGTCGGCACCGATTTCGCGCAGTTCTTCGACAAACTCGGGTGCTTTCAGGCGCGGTGGTTGAAGGCAGCGCAGTCCGTGCGCATCGCTGTAGCGCTTCACGTCGCTTTGTATCAACTTATGACCGCGTCCTCCGATCTTATCGGGCATCGTCACGGTAGCCGCTATATCATATCCGGCTTTCACGAGGGCATCGAGACTCTCGACGGCGAACTCCGGAGTTCCGAAAAAAACTATTTTCATCTGTGTGTATTAATCATCAGTATCGGGTATTACTCCGTCAGAAGAGTGGAGGAATATCCGTCAATCATCAGTATAATGTCTCAGTACGCGGCGGTATGAAGTGAAGATCTTGGACTTCGATACCATACCGACGTATATACCGTTGTCGACCACGGGGAGATTCCAGGCTCCCGTCTTGTCAAACTTCTCCATCACCGTGTCCATGCTGTCGTTGATTTCAATGCGGGCCGGAGGCATGGCCATGAAGCGCGAGACGTGCATCTTACGGTAGAGATCAGGACGAAACATGATGTTTCGGATATCATCGAGCGTCACGATACCTTTAAGCCTACCCTCAGAGTCAGTGACGGGGAAGAGGTTGCGGTTGGAGTGGGAGATGACGTCTACCATCTGCTTGAGGTTCATCTCCGGGCTTACGCAGTGGCAGTCACGCTCGATGACGTTGCCAACTTTCAGCAGAGTCAGCACCGCCTTATCCTTCTCGTGGGTGAGCAGGTCTCCGGCTTTAGCCAGGCGATAGGTGTAGATGCTGTAAGGCTCGAAGACACGGATAGTCATATAGGATAGTGTGGAGACTATCAGCAGAGGGAGGAAGAGGTTATACCCGCCGGTCATCTCCGCAGTGAGGAAGATTGCCATCAGGGGGGCGTGCATGACTCCCGCCATCACACCCGCCATCCCGATAAGGGCGAAATTCTTTTGCGACAGTTCGATCCCCAGGTCGAGGTTATTGATGACGTAGGCAAACAGAAATCCGGTCATTGCGCCTACAAACAGCGAGGGGGCGAAGGTGCCACCGACGCCTCCGGCGCCGTTGGTGGCCGCAGTCGCGAAGACCTTGGTCAGCGTCACGGCCGCGATGAAGGCTGCGATAAACCATATTGAATCGCGGTCCACGTAGAAGACCGTTCCGTCAAGCACGGCCGAGGGGTGACCGTCGAGGAGCTCGTTGATCGCACCGTACCCTTCACCATAAAGAGGGGGGAGGAGGAAGATCATTATTGCCAGAAGCCCACCGCCGAGCAGTATCTTGTAGCCCGGTTTGCTGATACGTCCGAAGATCCCCTCCATCCATATCATCATCCGGGTGAAGTAGAGGGATATAAAACCGCACACGACTCCGAGAAGGATGGTGAAGGGTATACGCGAGGTGAAGAAGGGTTCACTCTGGGCGAAGAAGAATTCCGCATTGTAACCCTCCAGTATGTAGGCTACGGTCGCTCCGGTGATAGAGGAGATGAGCAGCGGCATTACAGTCGTGCCGGTCAGGTCGATCATCAGAACTTCCAGCGTAAACAGCATACCCGCGATCGGCGCGCGGAAGATGCCGGCAATACCTGCCGCCGCTCCGCACCCTACCAGGAGCATGAGCAGGCGGGGGGAGAGGCGGAAGGCCTGACCGATGTTGCTGCCGATGGCGGCCCCTGTGAAGACGATAGGACCCTCCGCTCCGACAGAACCTCCAAACCCGATGGTGATTGAGGAACCAACGAGCGAGGCATACGTATAGCGCAATTTCAGCCGAGACTTGCGGCGTGAGATGGCATACAATACTCGTGTCACACCGTGCGATATATTATCCTTGACCACGAAGCGCAGGAAGAGAGTGACCAGCAGAATGCCGACGACCGGATAGACGAGATATAGGTAGTTTTCGGTAGTGGCGCTAAACCTGGAGGTCAGGGCATGTGCTATCAGATGGATCAGAAATTTGAGGAGCTGGGCTGCAAAACCGCAGACCACACCGATGACAAGGGCCAGAATGATGACAAAATTCTGCTCCTTGATGTGGCGTTCGCGCCATGTCACGACTCCGGCCCACCAGCGTGTCAGACGGTTGTTATGTTCTTTATATGCCATGCTCGATTCTGCTGTTTGTAATGTCAGTTAAGTGTCATGCTCAATCTCTTCGGTCGCAAATCATTTACCCTTCCCCGTGACCACGGTCTTGATGGTGTGGATCAGGATTTTAAGATCTACCGAGACAGACATGTTGGAGAGATAGATGAGGTCGAAGCGTGCGCGCCTGATCATCTCCTCGACTGAGGATGCGTAGCCATACTTTACCATCCCCCAGGAAGTGATGCCGGGGCGGACCTGATGGACGAGCCCGTAATAGGGTGCGCGTTCGATGATATGACGCACGAAGTGAGCACGCTCCGGCCGGGGTCCGACGAGCGACATGTCGCCGCGCAAGACGTTCCAGAACTGCGGAAGCTCGTCGAGTCGATACTTGCGCATGATCCGTCCGGCCCGGGTGATACGGGGGTCATCGTCTGACGAGAGTTGCGGACCTGCGGCCTCGGCGTCAGTGACCATCGAGCGAAACTTCACTATATTAAAAGGGCGGCGGTGATATCCTACACGCTCCTGCTTGTAGAAGACCGGACCGGGGGAATCCAGCTTAACCCATAGGGCGAGAGCTGCGTAGACAGGCGCGAGGAGCACCATGGCCAGGGCCGACAGAAAGATGTCTGAGAGGCGTTTAATATTCTTGTCAGACTGTGTGATTACGGGTGAGGAGAGGTCTACGAAGGGTTCGCCGTATATATCTTGCAGCCTGATGGACTGTGTGATAAACGACAGGTTGTCAGGTGCGATGCGGATCGGAATATCGAGAGGGAAGAGGCGGTAGAGGTGTTTCAGGACTCCTTGGTCGTCGCGTCGCTCAGGCACTATGATGATCTGGTCAGGAGCGATTTCGCGGACTCTGTCGAGAAAGTCATCATAACCGATGACGGGGACACCGTCGACAGGGTGCGGGTCGGTGCTTTCGCCGGGGATGGAGACCATCGCTGCCACGTGATACCCGAAGGCCGACTGAGAACCGGCCAAACGACGTGCCACTCTCTGCGCTTCGAGGGAGTTGCCGATGATGACGGTGCGTATCCCCCAGTCGTGGGCTATGAAGCGTCGTCGCGATCGGGAGGTCAGCGTCAGGCGTCCTGTGTAGGTGAAGAGGGTAAGTATGAAAAAGAGGAGTATTATGAGGAGCCAGTTGATGGACCGCTGGATGATCTGGTCGTTGGTCAGCAGGGCGAGATAGATGAGGCCGGTGTTGACTGCCGACGAACTCAGGGTGGTCACCAGTTCTTGGAGTCGGGACTTTCCGAACGGGAGATTATAGTATCCCGAGAGCCAGTATATGCCGAGCATGACCACGGGGACTATGACCTGCTCCACGAGGAGTTTGGTGGAGTCAAGAAAAAGAAACAGATGGTCGGAATCAGCTACTCCGCCCAGAAGAAGATAACGCACCACATTGAAGCATAAGAACGCGACATTGGCCGTCACCCAGTCTGTCACGACATAGGTGAGGCGTTGCCTGCGGGCTGATACTCGTCGCGTGTGATGCTTCATTTGGAATTTTGAATGTTGAATTTTGAATGTTGAATTATTCCGATTCTCGAGAATTTCGGGGATTCGATTGTGGTCTCGATTTATCGGGATTTATCGAGATTTTCCGGATTAATCTCGATAAATCGGGATCAATCCCAATTATGAATTAGCGGATTACCTTTATGACGTCTCCCTTGCTGACCTTGATAATCCCGCTGGGGCGGGGTGTCGAGAGGTCGTCGCGACGAAAAGAAACCACATAATCCGCCATCTCGGTCAGAGAGGGGTCTATCTGACTGAAATTGGCCGGGGCTTTCTTACCTGACACGTTGACAGACGTCGACACTAAAGGTTTGCCGAGCCGACGGCAGAGCGTCTGCGCAAAGCGGTCGGATACAATCCTGACTCCGGTGGAACCATCTTCCGCACGAAGCGCGGGGGCGATGTCGCGCACATGGTCATAGACGATGGTGAGAGGCTCGACAGCCACGTCGATAAGTTGCCAAGCTGCGTCCGGCACCTCCGGTACCCAGCGTTGCAGCATACCCTCATCTGCCACTAATACAAGCATTGACTTGGCTTCAGCCCGCTGTTTCATGTCGAAGATCCTTGCGACCGCTTTGGCGTTGGTCGCGTCGCATCCTATGCCCCACACCGTATCGGTAGGGTAGATGATGACACCCCCATCGCGGAGCACTCTCACGGCCTCCTTTATATCTTCCTCTATGGTCATTGCAATCTGTAAGTTTGTTTAGTGACCTCAAAGTTACAAAATATTCCCCTACTCTCCAAAACCCGACCCGTCATAAATCGTCATAAACATCTTTTTTCGCGTGCAGGAAATATTTACACTTCCTCGGACGTTATATCAGATAGGGATAACTTACACATTATCTATATCGGATAGATATGCATACGTTTTTTAATATCAGATACGAGTTCAGCCGCCCTAAGATACATGAGGCCATAGCAGAAAGACTGTTGCAACCGGGTTCGGACTATATATGTGTCGCCGATGGTGTGATTCTGAATACTGCTAACCGATCGCAGGAATATCGCGATGTCGTCAACGGTGGTATGTTTGCTATCTGTGACAGCAGTTACGTGCCCCTTTACATCAAATGGATATACGGGTTCAGATATGATCAGTATTGCGGTAGCGACATCTTCCGCGACATCATCAAGAGCCGACGTTACCGTATGATCTTCATGGGCACGAATCAGTCGATCCTGGAGGGGCTTCGTGAGCATCTTAGCGAGTTGAATCCTGATGTGAATGAAATGAAGTTTGTCGAATTGCCCTTCCGCAAGGTCGAGGATTTCGATTATCCCGCTATCGCCGACATGATAGAGGAGGATGGAGCCGATATCGTCTGGGTGGCCCTCGGCGCCCCCAAGCAGGAA